>JBBDWV010000036.1 GCA_040902655.1 Mycobacteriales bacterium | reverse complement strand
CACCCCCCCCCCCCCCCCCCCCCCCCCCGCGGCGCGGCCGGCGCGGCGGTACCGCTGGCCGGCTGTCCGGCTGCCTCGTCTCAGGCACCTCTTCCGCAGCCACAGCCTGCGTTCCGCAGCCACAGCCTGCGTTCCGCAGCGACACCCCTCGTTGCACAGCCACCTGGCCCATGATCAACGCCGCGTTGCCTCAGTTTTTCCGGGGCCAGAATGTGCGGAAGGCTGGCGTTGATCAAGGGCGGTCGCTCGGGCAGTCGGCGGCGGTGTGGGCGGCAGCCGCAGCTGGCTCGGATCCCCCGGAGGACCCAGCCCCGGAGAACTCAGCACCCGGACAACCCCCGCCTCAACCGGCAGTGAAGCCTGGGACCAGCTCGCGAGCCAGGCCTTCGAGGAACAGGCCGGTGTCGGTGACGATCCCGACTGCCTGGGCGGACCCGCGGTCGGCCAGCTTGGTGACCGTCGCGGGATTGATGTCCACGCAGACCAGCGGGACCGAGGCGGGCAGCAGGTTGCCGGTGGCGATCGAGTGCA
This sequence comes from Mycobacteriales bacterium, assembly GCA_040902655.1. NCBI lineage: Bacteria > Bacillati > Actinomycetota > Actinomycetes > Mycobacteriales > Mycobacteriales bacterium. The sequence goes on along the minus strand of JBBDWV010000036.1, from coordinate 22,124 downwards.
GCATCGTCGCCACCATGATGGCGAAGCCGACACCGGGCAGCTCCGCGCGCATCGCCCGCTGACCCACGATGACGTCGGTGTGCACATCCGGCAGCGGCCCGTCGTCGCGCACCGAGCCGACCAGCACGAACCGCTTGCCGTTCCTGACCAGAGCGTGCATCAGGCCGGAGCTCAGGACGCCCTGCTCGACGGCCGCGGCGATCGAGCCGGCCTTGCGGACGGCGTTGATGGCGCGGATGTGGTGCTCATGACCGTGCTCGACGCCCTTGCCGGCCGCGAGGTCGACGCCGAGCGAGGTGCCGTACAGCGCGGCCTCGATGTCATGGGTGGCCAACGCGTTGCCCGCGAACAGCACGTCGACGTAGCCGGCCTCGATCAGCGCCACCAGCGCCGGCCCGGCGCCGGTGTGCACGATCGCCGGTCCGCCGACCCACAGCACCTTGCCGCCGTCGGCCTTCACCTCGCGCAGCTGCGCGGCGATCTGGCGCAGCAGCAGCGACTGCGGCTTCTCGCTGGAGACCGCCGAGGCCATGAACTCGAAGCTGTCGGTGCTGCGCTCACGGTGCGGGAGGACGACCTTCACACCTCCGGCGCCGCAGACCACCTGATCGCCGGCCCGGACGTCGGAGACCGGGATGGTGCGGACGCGGCCGGGAGCGTGGAGCAGCAGCCCGCAGTCCATCTCGGGCTGCTCGACCGGCACCCAGGTCGAGCCCAGCCGCACCACCGTCTCGAGGTTGGTGGTGGAGTAGAAGTCGTCGGGGAACACCCCGTCCTGCTCGACCTCGCGCAGCAGCGCCTCGCCGGGGTCGACCTGGTTCATGCCGTGCGCCTGCAGCCGCATGAGCAGGCGGGCCAGCGCCTCGTCGTTCTCCGCGCTGACGACGATGCGGGCGTACGACTCGTCCTCGTGCGCCCGGCCGACGTCGAGCCGGTCGATCCGGTAGTCCCCGCCGTAGGCCAGCACGTCGTCGAGCACCTTGGCCAGTACCCCGGTGTCCATCAGGTGGCCGCGGGTCTCCAGCACCTCACTCGCATCGGTCACACCACGGCACCGTCGTCCGGGCCGCTGTCGGTGGGAGGAGCGTCGCGCATCAGGTAGACCAGGGCGACCGCGCCACCCGCTGTGAGCAGGACCCCGACGAGCCCGACGAAGGCGGTCCGGTCCTGCAGCAGCAGTTCCGGTGCGAACATCAGGATCACGCCGGCGAGTAGGGCGGCGGCCGCCGCGACCTTCTGCGGCGCCAGCCGGGGCAGCGGCGGGGGTGGCGGCGGGACGTAGTGGCCGTCGTCCTCGAGCGCCTCGGGCTCGACCCAGTCCGGCAGCGCCCCCCCCTCGCTCCGTGGGCGGCGGCCGGCCTGCGGCGGCGGGTCGTCGTCGCGCTCCGGCCGGCTCGGGAACATCCGGCGCTGCGGCAGGTCGACGTCCTCGGAGACCGGCCAGGGCGGTACGGGGGAGTCGCCCTCGCGGCTGAATCCCTCGACGATGCGCCGGAACTCCTCGTCCGGGGCGGCGGCGGGGGGGGGCCGGGCGGGGGGGGCGGGGGGCGCGGCGGGCGGCCCGGCCTGCGCGGCGGGGGGCGCGATAGGGGGCGCGGCGGGGAGCGGCGGTGGGCTCAGCACCCGCCGGGCGGCGCTGCGCGGCACCGGGTGCACCAGGCCGTGGGCGGTCGCACCGGGGTCCTGCTCGGCCAGCAGCGACGTCAGGTCGGCCACCTCGGCGCCGACGACCGTACGGGCCGCCTCGGCGCGTGCCGCGTCGACCCACAGCCGGTCCAGCGGGCGGTCCGGCAGCGTCGCCGCGCGGGTGAAGGTGTTGGAGCCCAGGGCCGGCTCCACGTAGGCGGCTACGCCCGCCTCGGCCAGCCGGTCGAGCAGCGCGCCGGACAGCCGCGGGTCGACGTCGACCAGCGCACCCCAGTCGGCCGAGGGCAGGCCGTTGTCGCGCCGGCCCTGCGAGGGCATCGGGTCCACGATCAGCCCGCCGCAGCCGGGCTGTGCGCGCGGACGAAGTCGAGACTGCCGGCGACGATCGCGGGCGCGTCGTTGTCCAGCGTGGCGACGTGGTAGCTGTCCTCCAGGATGCGTTCCTCGACGGTCCCCCCGGCCAGCCCCCTCAGCAGGGTCTGGCCGCTGACCGGCGGCACGACGTGGTCGATCCGGCTGCGGAAGACGAGCACCGGGCAGGTGATCTTCGGCAGGTCGGCGCTGACCACCGGCCAGGCCTGCTGCAGCGACGCGACCGCCCTGAGTGGCAGCCGGTCGTACGCCAGCTCCGTCACACCCGGCTTCTTGATGTCGCTGCCGATGCCGGGGAAGGACGGCAGGACCTTCGACAGCAGCGGCGCCAGCCTCGCGTCCTTGCGGTCCGTCCCGAGCGAGGCGTTGACGACGACGATCCCCGCGACCTGGCGGGCACGCAGCTCGGCGAGCCGGAGGGCGAGCGTGCCGCCCATGGACAGACCCATCACGAACACCGGCTCGCAGCGCGACCGCAGATCGTCGAACTCCCGCTCGAGCTCGCCGTACCAGTCGGCGAAGCGGGTGGCATTCAGGTCCTGCCAGCGGGTGCCGTGGCCGGGCAGGCGGGGCGCGTGGACGGTCAGGTCGGCGGCCGCGAGCTGCTCGGCCCAGGGCCGGATGCTCTGCGTCGTACCGGTGAAACCGTGACACAGCAGCACACCGACGGGGCCGCGGGGCAGGTCGATCGGCTCGGCGCCGGGCAGGACGCCGCCGGGGAACGGGGGAGTGGGCATGCGGGGCTTCCTGGCGGGTCTCGAGGGTCACCTGCATCGTCGCACGAGCACCCGGTGCGTCGCCTCCGGGCAACCGGGGCAGGAACCGGCGGGTGCCGTTGCTGCCGCCTTCGCCGCGCCCGTAAGGTGCGGGTCCGCGGCGAGGACGAGGGAGGACGCATGGGCTACTGGCTGGTCAAGGCCGTGCTGGCGCCGATCCTCCGCCTGCTGTTCCGGCCGTACGTCACGGGCGCGGAGAACCTGCCCGAGGAGGGCGCGGCCATCCTGGCCGGCAACCACACGACCTTCCTCGACAACTTCATGATCCCGCTGGTGGTGCCGCGCAAGGTCACCTTCCTGGCCAAGAGCGACTACTTCACCGGCCCCGGACCGAAGGGCTGGCTGCAGAAGTCGTTCTTCCGCGGCGTCGGCATGATCCCCATCGACCGCTCCGGCGGCGCGGCGAGCGAGGCGGCGCTGCGCACCGGGCTGCGTGTCCTGCAGCGCGGAGAGTTGCTCGCGCTCTACCCGGAGGGCACCCGTTCACCCGACGGCCGGCTCTACCGCGGCAAGACCGGGGTCGCCCGGATGGCGCTCGAGGCCGGCGTGCCGGTGGTCCCGGTCGGCCTGATCGGCATGTTCGAGCTGCAGCCCGCAGGGCGGCTGATGCCCAAGCTGGGCAAGGTCGAGTTGCGGATCGGCAAGCCGCTCGACTTCGGCCGCTACGCCGGCATGGAGGGCGACCGCTTCGTGCTGCGCTCCGTCACCGACGAGATCATGTACGAGCTGATGGTGCTGTCCGGACAGGAGTACGTCGACACGTACGCGACCAAGGCGAAGGCCGACCTCGAGGACGCCAAGAGTGCCGCGCGCGCGTCGCTGCTCAGCCAGACGCCCCCCGACATCGGCCGCCGCGCGAGCTGAGCGCAGCCCCCGAAGGCTCGCCCGCACCCCGGGCTCCGGCGACGCGCTCAGCCTGCGGCCCAGCTCCTGGACCGCTGCACGGCGTCGGACCAGCGGTCGTGCGCGCCGTCCGCACGCACCCCTGGCACCGGCTCGAAGCGCCGGTCCAGCTGCCAGGTGTCGGCCAGCTCCTGGGCCGAGGACCAGACTCCGGTCCCGAGGCCGGCGAGGAAGGCGGCCCCGAGCGCCGTCGTCTCGAGCACCTTCGGCCGCTGGACGGCGACGCCGAGCTGGTCGGCCTGCAGCTGGCAGAGCAGGTCGTTGGCCGACGCGCCGCCGTCCACCTGCAGAGCCGGGACCGACAGCCCGGCCTCGGCCGTCATGGCGTCCACGACGTCGCGTACCTCGAAGGCGATCGCGTCCAGGGTCGCCCGCGCCAGGTGGGCGCGGGTGGTGCCGCGGGTGATCCCGAGCAGGGTGCCGCGCGCGTCCGGGTCCCAGTGCGGCGCCCCCAGCCCGGTGAGCGCCGGGACGAACACGACGCCGTCGCTGTCCGGGACCGTACGCGCCAGTGCCTCGACCTCCGCCGCACTGCCGATGACCTGCAGCCCGTCCCGCAGCCACTGCACGGCCGCGCCGGTCACGAACACGGCGCCCTCGAGGGCGTAGACCAGCTCGCCGTCGGGCTTCATCCAGGCGACCGTGGTGAGCAGCCGCTCGGACAGCACCGGTGTGTCACCGGTGTTGACGAGGACGAACGAGCCGGTGCCGTAGGTGCACTTGCTGCGGCCGGCCTCGTAGCAGCCCTGCCCGAACAGCGCGGCCTGCTGGTCGCCGGCGATCCCGGCCACCGGCACGTCGAGCCCGAGAAACGCCTGCGGGTCGGTGCGGCCGACCTCGCCGTACGACGGGACGATCTCGGGCAGGGCCGCCCTCGGCACGCCGAACAGCTCGCACAGCTCCTCGCTCCACGTGCCCGTACGCAGGTTGAAGAGCAGCGTGCGACTGGCGTTGGAGGCGTCGGTGACCACGCGCCGGCCGCCGGTCAGGCGCGCGACGACGTAGGCGTCGACGGTCCCGACCACGGTGCGCCCGGCGGTGACGCCCGCCCAGGCGCCTGGGTCGTGCTCGGCCAGCCACAGCAGCTTGGTCGCCGTGAAGTAGGGGTCCAGCCGCAGGCCGGTCAGCTCGGCGACGCGGGGCTCGTGGCCGGCGTCCCGGAGCCGGTCGCACAGGGCGGTGGTACGCCGGTCCTGCCAGACGATCGCGCGGCGGGGAGCCGCGAGGCTCTGCCGATCCCACAGCACCGCCGTCTCGCGCTGATCGGTGACGCCGATGCAGGAGATGCCGGCGCTGGGGGCACCGGCCAGCGCCACGCGCGCGGCGGCCAGCACGGCCTGCCAGATCTCCTCCGGCTCGTGCTCGACCCAGCCGGGCTGCGGGAAGTGCTGCGGGAACTCCTGGTAGCCGCGGCGCAGGATGCCGCCGTCCTCGGCGACGACCAGCGCCGTCACCCCCGTGGTGCCGACGTCCAGGGCGAGCACGCTCATGCGGCGGACCGTAGTGGGTGCTCAGCCGTCGGCGCGGCGGACGTGCTCGAGCGGCGTCGGCTGGACGCTGCGGCTCGGGAAGTCCTCGAGCGGGCCGCGCTCGGTGGCGTCCCAGTCGGGGAAGGTGAGGTCGGTCTGCAGGTAGAGCGAGAGCAGCTCCGCGACGTGCTTGACGCCGTCGAGGTGGGTGCGCTCGTGGCCATGGGAGGAATCGACGCCGAAGCCGACCAGGGCGGTGCGCATCTCCAGGCCCGCCTCGACGGCGCTGGCGGCGTCGGAGCGGTAGAAGCGGTAGGTGTCCCGCCGGTGCGGCACGCCGTGCTCCTCGCACAGGGCGATCAGCCGGCGGCTGAAGTGGTAGTCGAAGGGGCCGGTGCTGTCGAGCATCGCGATGTTGGCGCACTCCTCGCGGGACTGCTGGCCGTTCGCGACGACGGCGTTGTCGACGGCCACCATCTCCGCGACGTCGGTGTCCAGGCCGTGCGTGGCGCCGTGCCCGACCTCCTCGGCGATGGTGACCAGCAGGTGCGCGCTGACCAGCGGTGTCACCTTCGCGTCGATGAGCGACTTGAAGGCGCCGAGCACCGCGGCGATGCCCGCCTTGTCGTCCAGGTGCCGGCTCTTGACATAGCCGGAGGGGGTGACGATCGGATTGGCGTCCAGCGCGACGAAGTCACCCACCTGGATCCCGAGGGCCATCAGGCTCTGCACGTCGCAGACCGGCTCGTCGACCCGTATCTCGACCAGCGGCCACCCGACGCCCTGCGTGTCGACCTCGTCGCCGTACTGGTGCCCGCTGCTCTTGAGCGGCAGGACGGTGCCGGTGTAGGTCCGCTCACCGTCGGTGAAGATCGTGACGTGGGCGCCCTCAGCGAAGCGGGCGCTGTGCGTGCCGAGCTGGGTGACCTCGAGCCGGCCGGTGTCCTTGAGCCTGGTCACCATGCAGCCGATCGTGTCGGCGTGCACCACGACCGCCCGGTCGGGCCGGCTGCGCCGGCCGGCCAGGGTGGCGTTGAGCACCCCGCGGCGGGTGACCGTGAGCTCCATACCGAGGTCCATCAGCAGCTCGCCGACGTGCTGCACCACCTCGTCCGTACGGCCGGTCGGGCTCGGCATGCGCAGCAGGTGGACCAGCACCTCCTCGACATAGGCCATGTCGATCGGCAGCTTGCGGATGACGGCACTGCTGGTGCCGCCCGCGGGCTGCGGGATCACGCGCTCTCCGGCGCCGGCGCCGGGTGCCAGCCGGACGGCAGCGCCGTCGTCTCCGGAAAGAGCAGGTCGACGAAGCGCTCCGCGGTCGGCTGCGGCTGGTGGTTGGCCAGGCCCGGCCGTTCGTTCGCCTCGATCAGCACATGGTCGGGGCCCGTCACGTCGGGCACGAGGAAGTCCAGACCGGTCACCGGGATGTCGAGGGCGCGGCTCGCCCGCACCGCAGCGGTCACGAGGGAGGGATGCAGCAGAGGGGTCACGTCGTGGATCGTGCCACCGGTGTGCAGGTTGGCCGTACGCCGCACCCGCAGCTCCTCGCCCGGTGGCAGCACGTCGTCCAGCTCGTGGCCCGCGGCACGCACGCACTCGCAGGTCGCGTCGTCGAGCGGGATGCTGGACTCGCCCCCTGTCGCCACCTCGCGCCGGCGGCTCTGGGCGGTGATCAGGCGGCGGATGGTCGAGCGCCCGTCACCGATGACCGCAGCCGGCTTGCGGACGGCCGCGGCCACGACCTCGTGGCCGATCACGACCACCCGCAGGTCCTCGCCCTCGACCAGCTCCTCGAGCAGGACGGTGGGGCAGTGCTGGCGGGCCAGGCCCACCGCCCGCTGCAGCTGTGCCTCGTCGGTCACGCCGACCGTGATGCCCTTGCCCTGCTCGCCGCGGGCCGGCTTCACGACCAGCTCGCCGATCTCGCCGAGGAACTCCGCGTCCCGCTCGTCCCCGGTCGCGGTGCGGCCACGGGGCACCGCCAGCCCCGCCGCCTCGAGGATCCGCCGGGTGATGCGCTTGTCGTCGCAGCGGCTCATCGCCACCGCCGACGTCAGCTCCGACAGCGACTCCCGGGTGACGATGCTGCGCCCGCCGTGCGACAGCCGCAGCTCGCCCCATTCCGCGTCGAGCACCTCCACGCCGATCCCACGCCGCCGCGCCTCGTCCGCGATGATCCGCGCGTAGGGGTTGAGCAGCTCGTACTCCGCGGAGGCCGGACCCACGAAAAGCGGCTCGTTGATGGGGTTCTTGCGCTTGACACACAGCACCGGCACCCGGTCGAAGCCGAGCCGCTCGTACAGCCGGATGGCCCGGTCGTTGGTGTGCAGCACCGACAGGTCGAGGTAGGAGCGGCCGCGGGCGACGTAGCGCTCGACCAGGGAGCGCACGAGCGCCTCGCCGATGCTGGGCAGGGGGTATCGCGGGTCGACCGCCAGGCACCACAGGCTGGTGCCGCCCTCGGGGTCGCCGAAGGCCGCGACGTGGTCGACCCCGGTGACCGTGCCGACGACCGAGCCGCTGGCCGCGTCGGTGGCGACCAGGTAGGTGAAGGCCTCGCCGCGCGCGTTGGCCAGCACGATGTCGGGAGCCGCACGGAGCATCCGCGCCGAGGCGTAGACCTCGTTCATCCCCTCGACGTCCTCGGCCTGCCCGACCGGCCGGATGTGCGCGGTGCGGCTCACCTCGGGAGCCGGCTGGTAGCGGCGGAAGTCGAGCCGGTAGGTGTGGGACGGGTCGACGAACAGTTCCTGCGGCGCCCGCGACACCAGGACGTGCGGGTCGCGCGGGTAGATGCAGATGTCCCGGCGGCCGGGTTTCTCGGCGCGCAGCACCGCCTCCAGGCGCTCCAGCGAGGTGAAGGTCTGGCCGAAGACCAGCCGGCCCCAGCCGCACTCGAGGGTGACGTCGCGGCCGAGCTCCTGGGGCAGGTCCGGGGGCGTCAGCTCCCAGGACGTGGACAGCGGGTCGGTCACCGTCACAGCCCGTGTCCCTGCAGCCACATCTCCAGCAGGGCCAGCTGCCAGAGCGGATTGCCGCCGAGTGGGGTCAGTCGGGCATTCGGGTCGGCGAGCAGCCGGTCGACCACCTCGGGCCGGAACAGCTCTCGTTCCTTGGCCTGCGGCGCCGTCAGCACGTCGCGCACCCGGTCGAGGAAGCCGCCCTCGAGGTGGGTCAGCGCCGGCACCGGGAAGTAGCCCTTGGGTCGGTCGATGACCTCGCTCGGGATGACGCGGCGGGCGGCCTGCTTGAGCACGCCCTTGCCGCCGTGCGCGGTCTTGAGCTCCGGCGGGCACTGCGCCGCCAGCTCGACCAGCTCGTGGTCGAGGAAGGGCACGCGGGCCTCCAGCCCGAACGCCATCGTCGTGTTGTCCACCCGCTTCACCGGGTCGTCGACCAGCATGATCTCGGTGTCCAGGCGGAGCGCGCGGTCCAGCGGCGTGTCGGCGCCGGCGCGGGCGAAGTGCTCCTCGACGAAGCGGCGGCTCTCGTCCCGCTCGGCATGCCACTCCTGCTGCAGCAGCGCCCGCACTCCCGCGTCGTCGCGGTCGAAGAACGCCTTCTCGTACGTCCCGACGGGGTCGTCGGTGTCGAGCATCGGCGGGTACCAGTGGTAGCCGGCGAAGACCTCGTCCGCGCCCTGCCCGGACTGCACGACCTTGACGTGCCGGCTGACCTCCTCCGACAGCAGGTAGAAGGCGACGACGTCGTGGCTGACCATCGGCTCGCTCATCGCGCCGACAGCCTGGTCGAGCGCCGGCAGCACCCGGTGGGGCGGCACCATCATCTTGGTGTGGGAGGTGCCGAAGCGCTGCGCGACGAGGTCGGAGTAGACGAACTCGTCGCCGGAGCGGCCGCCGACCGGCTCGAAGCCGATGCTGAAGGTGCGCAGCCCGGACTGGCCCTGCTCGGCGAGCAGGCCGACCACCAGGCTCGAGTCGACGCCGCCGGACAGCAGCACGCCGACCTCGACGTCGGAGACCATCCGGCGCTCGACCGCGAGGCGCAGCGCGTCGAGCACCGCCTCCTCCCACTCGCCCTCCGACCATGAGGCTCTGGCCGGGTCGCGCGTGTAGGGCGGCGACCAGTAGCGGCGCTCCCGGCTGGTGCCGTCCGGCTCGATCACCCGGACCGTCGCGGGCGGCAGCTTGCGCACCCCCTGCAGGATGGTGTGCGGAGCGGGCACCACCGAGTGGAACGACAGGTAGTGGTGCAGCGCGACCCGGTCGATCGAGGTGTCGACGCCGCCGCCGGCCAGCAGCGCCGGCAGGGTGCTGGCGAAGCGCAGCGCGCCGGCCACCTCGGCCAGGTAGAGGGGCTTGATGCCCAGCCGATCGCGAGCGAGCAGCACCCGGCCGCTGTCGCGCTCGACGATGACCAGGGCGAACATCCCGAGCAGCCGGTCGACGAAGTCCTCGCCCCACTGCGCATAGGCCTTGAGCACGACCTCGGTGTCGCTGTGCGAGAAGAAGCGGTGGCCCAGGCCCGCGAGCTCGGCCCGGAGCTGCGGGTAGTTGTAGATCATCCCGTTGAAGACGGCGGTGAGGCCGAGCTGCGCGTCGACCATCGGCTGCGCGGCGTGCTCGCTCAGGTCGATGACCTTGAGCCGCCGGTGGCCCAGCGCGATTGGGCCCGCGGACCACACGCCCGAGCCGTCGGGCCCCCGGTCCTGCATCGTCGCGGACATCCGCGCCACCGCGGCGACGTCGGCCGCCCTGCCGTCGCGGCGCACCTCGCCGCTGAGCCCGCACACGTGGAGCCCCCCTCGGATCGACTGAGGTGATCGTTCTCCCCGCAGCAGGGGCTAAACCCAGGGGCGGGCACACTCGCTGTCCATGAGGGTCTGGTACGACGCCGAGTTCTCCACGACCGCGCCCGACATCGGGCTGGTCTCGCTCGGCGCGGTCATCGAGGACGGCCGCGAGTTCTACGCCGTGTCCACGGAATTCGATGCCGAGGCCGCACACCCGTGGGTGAAGAAGAACGTGCTGCCGCAGCTCCCGCCGCCGGGGGACCCGGCCTGGATGTCGCGCATCGAGCTGCGGGAGGCGCTGCTGCGCTTCCTCGGCGCCGAGCCGGTGCTGTGGGCGTGGTACGGCGCGTACGACCACGTCGCGCTCTGCCAGCTGTGGGGGTCGATGCCGGAGCTGCCGCGGGCCCTGCCGCGCGTCACCCTCGACGTGCGCCAGCTGTGGGAGCACCTCGGCCGGCCGCCGCTGCCGGTGCAGGACGGCGGGCTGCACCACGCGCTGGACGACGCCCGGCATGTGAAGGTGCGCTGGGAGGCGCTGGCCGAGAAGGCCTACCGGCTGGGGCTCGAGGTCTGAGTGGCCCGCAGCCCGGCTACTCCGTTGATCCACGCGAGGTTTCAGGTGGATCTTCGCCGACGATCCACCTGAAACCTCGCGTGGATCACCTGCAGGAGCGGTACGGGAAGCCGCGCCACGGGCTACTGTCCGCGGCGTCGAGACGACCTGGAGGCCGTTGTGCGGATCGGTGTGCTGACCGGCGGGGGCGACTGCCCGGGACTGAACGCGGTGATCCGGGCGGTGGTCCGCAAGGGCACGCAGGTGCACGGCCACGAGTTCGTCGGCTTCCGGGACGGCTGGAGGGGCCCGCTCGAGGCGGTCACGATGCCGCTCGGCATCGAGCAGACCCGCGGCATCCTGCCGCGCGGAGGCACCATCCTGGGCAGCAGCCGTACCAACGTCATGAAGGTCGAGAACGGCGTCGAGCGGGTGCGGCAGAACCTCGCCGACCTCGGCGTGGACGCGCTGGTGGCGATCGGCGGCGAGGACACGCTCGGCGTCGCGACGCAGCTGGCGGCGGCCGGACTGAACGTGGTCGGTGTCCCCAAGACCATCGACAACGATCTGGGCGCGACCGACTACACCTTCGGCTTCGACACGGCGGTGCAGATCGCGGTGGACGCGATCGACCGGCTGCACACCACCGCCGAGTCGCACCACCGGGCTCTGATCGTCGAGGTGATGGGCCGGCATGCCGGGTGGATCGCCCTGCACTCCGGGATGGCCGGCGGCGCCAACGTCATCCTCATCCCGGAGCGTCCGTTCGACATCGACAGGGTGTGCGCGTACGTCGAGGCGCGGTTCGCCGGGGAGTTCGCGCCGATTCTCGTCGTGGCGGAGGGCGCGCAGCCGAAGGAGGGCACGCTCGCGCTGCAGACCGGGGAGAAGGACTCCTTCGGTCATGTCCGGCTCGGCGGGATCGGCCAGCTGCTCGAGCGCGAGATCGAGGCGCGTACGGGCTACGAGGCGCGGCAGACCGTCCTCGGCTACGTGCAGCGCGGCGGCACCCCGACCGCGTACGACCGCATCCTGGCCACCCGCTTCGGACTGGCGGCCGCGGACGCGGTGCACGAGGGCGACAGCGGCGTGATGGTGGCGCTGCGCGGTACCGACATCGTCCGGGTGCCGCTCGAGGAGGCGACCCGCGAGCTGAAGACGGTGCCGGCCGAACGCTTCGAGGAGGCCGAGGTCTTCTTCGGCTAGGTTCGCCCTTGCTGATCCCCCCCTTGCGTCCTGCTGGCCTGGGCGCAGGCCTCTCCTGAGAGCAGGACGCAAGGGGAGTGGCGGCTAGCCTTGTCAGGGTGACCTCGACCCTCGATCCCGCTGCCGGCTTGGACCACTGGCGCGACCTGCCCGCGCTGCAGCAGCCCTCATGGCCGGACAAGGCGGCGCTCGCTGCCGTCTACGACACGCTGGCGCAGGTCCCTCCGCTGGTCCAGCCGGGGGAGTGCGACAGCCTGCGCCAGCGCCTGGCGGCGGTCGCCCGCGGCGAGGCCTTCCTGCTGCAGGGCGGTGACTGCGCCGAGACCTTCGTCGCCAACACCGCCGACGGCATCCGCGGGAAGGTACGCACGCTGCTGCAGATGGCTGTCGTCCTGACCTACGGCGCGAGCGTGCCGGTGGTGAAGGTGGGCCGGCTCGCCGGGCAGTACGCCAAGCCACGCAGCGCCGACATCGAGGCGGCGACCGGTCTGCCGTCGTACCGCGGCGACGCCGTGAACGACCTGCACGGCGAGCGGATGCCGGACCCGGCCCGGATGGTGCGTGCCTACGCCAACAGCGCCGCGACGATGAACTTCATGCGGGCGATGGCCACCGACGGCAGCGCCGACCTCGCCGCCGTGCACGACTGGAACACCGCGTTCGTCCTGGCCAGCCCGGCCGGTCACCGCTACCAGGAGCTGGCTACCGACATCGACCGGGCGCTGGCGTTCATGCGCGCCTGCGGGCTCGATCTCGAGGCCACCCCGCAGACCCACGGCGTCGAGCTCTACGCCAGCCACGAGGCCCTGCTGCTGGAGTACGAGCGCGCGCTGACCCGCCCGGACGCCGAGGGTGCGCCCTACGACCTGTCGGCGCACATGGTCTGGGTCGGCGAGCGCACCAGGGACCTGGACGGGGCACACGTGGACTTCCTGTCCCGGATCGCCAACCCGATCGGCGTGAAGCTCGGCCCGACGACCGATCCCAGCACCGCGGTCGCGCTGTGCGAGCGACTGGACCCGGACGCCCTGCCGGGCCGGCTGACGCTGATCACCCGGATGGGTGCCGGCAAGGTGCGGGACGCGCTGCCCGAGCTGGTCGAGGCGGTGGAGCGCTCCCGTGGGCCGCGCAGCGTGGTCTGGGAGTGCGACCCGATGCACGGCAACACCACCGAGACGCCCAGCGGCTACAAGACGCGCCACTTCGACGACGTGATGGACGAGGTCCGCGGCTTCTTCGAGGTGCACGCCGGGCTGGGCTCCTGGGCAGGTGGGGTGCACGTCGAGCTGACCGGTGACGACGTGACCGAGTGCCTCGGGGGCGCGCAGCAGCTGACCGACGCCGATCTGGCCGGCCGCTACGAGACCGCCTGCGACCCGCGGCTCAACACCAGTCAGGCGCTCGAGCTGGCCTTCCTCGTCGCCGAGATGCTCCAGGCCCGGCGGGACCGTTGAACCGCTGGACCGCTGGACCCTCAGGCCTGCGCGTCGTAGGGCGCCTCGGCGACCTGGGTGCCGTTGCTGGCGCGCACGGTGTGCCGCCCCGGCAGGTTGGCCGGGTCCTGGGCGGACAGCTGACCGGTGAAGCGGCCGCGGGCGTCCGGGACCACGACCGACCGCGAGCCGGTCGGGGTGCCGGTGGGGTCGAGGTAGTCCAGCTGCACCTGGGTGCCGGGCCTCCACCCGGTGCCGCTCACGGTGAGGGTCGCGCCGTTCGGGCCGCTGGCGGGGTCGACGACCAGGCTGAGCGGCTCCTGCGCCGGCGCGGTGCTGCGCACGGCCTCCGGAGTCGGTGACGGCGACGGGGTCGGCTCGAGGACGAAGACGCTGGTGCGCGGGCTCGGCAGCTGGAGTGGCGGCGGTGTGAGGAGCACCTCCGGCTCGGCCGGCGGCTCGCTGATCAGGGCGACGTCCTGGGGCGCCCGGCCGGCGCTGCTGTTCACCCCTTCCCCGCCGCCGCGGGTGAGCAGCAGCCCGGCGCCCACACCCAGCAGCACGGCGAGGACGACGGACAGCAGGGCGATCAGCGGCGAGAACAGCCGCGGCTCCTCCTCCTCGTCCTCCCACTGCTCGTCCTGCTCGGCGGCGAGCAGTGCGGCGTGGGTCGGCAGGGCGGCGTAGGTCGAGGACTCCACCCGGTTCAGCACCGCGGCCCGCTCACCCTCCGGCAGGGCGGCGACGGTCAGGCCGGTGAGCAGCAGGTGCGCGCGCTGCTGGGCATCGGTCACGCTGCGGCATTCGTCGCAGGACAGGGCATGCCGGCGGGTCGTGGCGTCCCGGGCCGCCGTCTGCATGCCCTGGCCGATCCGGGCCAGCGCCGCCACGTCGTGCTGGTGGGCCGGGACGGCCGGGGCCGGCTCGTCGTCCACCAGCGGGAGGAACGCCAGCCTGGCCCGCCCCACCAGCTCCATCGCCTCGTCGGCGTCGAGGTTCAGCGCGGCGCCGACCGACACGGCCGGCAGGTCATAGGAGTCACGCAGCAGCAGGGCCACCCGCTCCCGATCGGGCAGCTGGTCCAGTGCCGCGGCCAGGATCTCCTGGTCCTCGTCGACCGCCAGCACCCCACCGCCGAGCGGCAGGTCCCGGCCCCGCCCGGCGACCCGCCGGCCGAGCGACAGGGCCTGCGCGAACCACCAGCCGACGGCGTCGGCGACCGTCTCGGGTCGCCGGGCGACGGCCTCGACGAGGTCCAGGGCGCTGGTCTCCACGACCTCCACCGCGGTGGCCGGGTCGCAGCCCAGCCGGCGGACCGCGTCGTGCACCCGGTCGGCGTGCACCCGGACGGCGGCCAGCAGATCCTCGGCGGAGACGCCTGCCGCTCCGCCCGGCGGCCGGGACTGCTGTGCCACGGCTCCTAGCCTATGCGGCGGAACCTCGGTCGGGCTCGCCGCCGCACGGGAGCGCCAGGGAACCGCGGACGGCGGAGCAGGAAGCCGGCCTCACGCGGAGAATACGCAGGCAGCGCCCGAACCCGGACGGGCACATCCCTCGGGCACCGATCGTGCCCCGAACCCTGTGGAGGTCAGCCGATGCGGCTGCGCACCGTCACCGTCCCGATCGGCGCCCTGGCGCTGGCCCTGATCGCCCCTGCTGCCCCTGCCCTCGCGCACGGCGACCCGCTCGACAAGGTGGTCTTCAAGGACGTCGCCGTGGCGCAGACCGCGGGCGGCTACTCCAAGAACATGGACTTCGTCACGAACGTCCCGTACGACGTGGTGGAGGGCGCCACCCGCGGCATGGCCGGCACCGACATCGAGTTCGCCCGCATCGGCGGACGGGACTACGCCTTCGCCGGCACGTACTTCAACGGGCTGCAGATCGTCGACATCACCGACCCGAGCAAGCCGGAGAAGGCCGCGGTCTACGACTGCGCGATCCTGCAGGGCGACGTGCAGGTCTTCCCGCAGGGCGAGCGGGTGCTCGCCAC
This sequence comes from Mycobacteriales bacterium, assembly GCA_040902655.1. NCBI lineage: Bacteria > Bacillati > Actinomycetota > Actinomycetes > Mycobacteriales > Mycobacteriales bacterium. Next base: position 7,016 of record JBBDWV010000036.1, on the reverse strand, counting down.
CTACACCGCCGACTCCCGGCTGACCGCCGTCGGCGCGGCCTCCACGTGCGCCGTCGACAACGAGGTCAAGGAGGGCGACTCAGGGACGTTCCTGCTGGACGTGACCGACCCGGCGAACCCCACCAGCGTCGGCTTCGTCTCGATCCCGCGCGGGGCGCACAACAACACGGTGCACCCGAGCGGCGACTACATGTACAACAGCAACTCCGACCTCATCACCAGCACCGCCCCGGCGATCGACATCATCGACATCCGCGACGCCGAGAACCCCACGATCGTGAAGAGGCACAGCATCCCGTTCGTGCCCGCCTCGCTGGGCTCCGAGAGCCACGACATCACCTTCAGCGCCGACGGCGCCCGCGCCTACTCGGCTGCGCTGTCGCAGACGTTGATCTTCGACACGACCGACCCCGAGAACCCGCAGCAGATCGCGCAGATCCTCGACCCGACGGTCCAGGTCAGCCACGGCGCCGACCCGATCACGCTCGAGAAGAAGGACGGCAGCGACCGCGAGCTGCTGCTCATCTCCGATGAGCAGGCCGGCGCGGCCGCGGGGACCAACTGCCCGGGCGGTGGCGTGCACATCTACGACATCACCGGCGAGCTGGAGATGAGCCCGAAGAAGCTGGGCGTCTGGTTCATCGGCGAGACGAAGCCGTCGACCGCCACCTGTACGGCGCACGTCTTCCGGATGCACGGCGACCAGGGCCTGTTCACCATCGCCTGGTACGACCAGGGCGTGCGCGTCGTGGACGTGGCAGGGCTGGCCGACCTCGACATCCCGATGGTCCCGTTCGTGACCTCCGGCAACGGCAACGGCATCGAGGAGATCGGGCGCTACACGTTCGACGACGCCAACACCTGGTCGTTCAAGACGAACATGATCGCGACGGACGGCTCGTTCTTCGGCTTCGGCAACGACCTCGGTCGTGGCCTGGACGTGTACCGGTTCCGGGGCCTGGGGCGTGACGTGCCGGCGCTGGAGCCGACCGAGTTCCGGTCGGCGGGCGGATCCGGGACCAGCCGCCCCGGGAAGAGCGAGGGCAAGGGCAAGGGCAACGGCCCGAAGAACGCGGAGGCGCTGCCGTTCCTGCCGATGGGCGGCGGCTCCGGGCCCGGTACCGGCGGTCTGCTCGCGCTGGCCGTGCTCGCCGCGCTGACCGGCACGGTCGCGGCCGCCCGCCGCAGTCGCGGGGCGGCTGCGCTCGCCTGACCTGCTGAACGCGACGGTGCCCCGTCCCCCTGAGGGGGCGGGGCACCGTCGCGCGCACGGGGCAGGTCAGCGCACGGAGCGGCCGAGCATCGGCGGGAGGTCACGGCAGGCCGCGGCCAGCTCCTCCAGCGCGGCGCCGTAGAGCGCCTGCGGCCCGTCGCACAGTGCGGTCGTGGGATCGCCGTGCACGTCGACCATGACCGCGTCGGCACCGACGGCGATGGCTGCTCGGGACAGCGGCACGACCAGGTCGCGCTTGCCGGCACTGTGCGAGGGGTCGACCACGACCGGCAGGTGCGAGAGCGCGTGCACCATCGGCACGGCGCTGACGTCCAGGGTGTTGCGGGTGGATGTCTCGAAGGTTCTGATACCGCGCTCGCACAGCACGATGTCGAGGTTGCCGCGCTGTGCGATGTACTCCGCGGCCATCAACCACTCCTCGTAGGTCGCCGTCAGCCCGCGCTTGAGCATGACCGGCTTGCGGACGCCGCCCACCGCCTGCAGCAACGGGAAGTTCTGCATGTTGCGGGTGCCGATCTGCAACATGTCGGCGTGCTCCGCCACGATCGCGACATCGGAGGGGTCGACCACCTCGGTGACGACCGGCAGACCGGTGCGCTCCCGGGCCTCGGCCAGGATCTCCAGCCCCTTCACCCCCAGACCCTGGAAGGCGTACGGCGAGGTTCGGGGCTTGTAGGCGCCGCCCCGCAGCATCGTGGCGCCGGCCGCCTTGGCCATGTCCGCGGCCTCGAAGGTCTGCTCGGGCGTCTCGACCGCGCACGGTCCGGCGATCAGCACGAAGCTGTCCGGGCCGATGTGCACGTCGGCGCGCTCCCCGACGGTGATGGTGGAGGCGTCCGGGTGGTTCTCGCGGCTGACCAGCTTGTAGGGCTTGGAGACCCGGACGACCTCGCCGACGCCGGGCATCGCCCGCAGGTTCAGGCCCTGGAAGGCGACGACATCTCCGACCAGGCCGATGATCGTGCGCTGCACGCCTCGGCTGATGAAGGCCGAGCCGCCGGCGTCCTCGACCCGCGCGACGACGGCGTCGACCTCCTCGGTGGCAGCGCCCGGACGCATGACGACGACCATGGAAGGACCTCTCGGAGAAGCAGAAGAGCCCCGGGCAGATGCCCGGGGCTCGCGGTGGTGGGTGGGCCGAACGAACCGGCTACGACCCCGACCAGGAATCCCGGCTGGGGTAGAGGGAGCAGGCTGGACGCACGGCGTCACGCTAGCGCAGCGGCCGCCACGGCGGTGACGCGGGGCGGTGCACAGGGCTGCCGAGGGGGGCGGCAGGATGGACCGGTGAGCTCGCCGTTCCACCGCCTGGGCGCCAGGCGACGGGCTGCGGGCCTGCCCGCCGAGCGACTCCCGCCGGGGCAGTACATCCCGCGCGGCTGGCCCGTCCTGCACTACGGCCCGGTCCCCAGGTTCGTCGAGGCGACGTGGGACTTCACCGTCTCCGGGGCGACCGCCGACGGCGCGGAGCACCGGTGGGACCTGGCCCGGTTCGCGGCGCTGCCGCGGGCCGAGGTGACCGCGGACTTCCACTGCGTGACGAAGTTCTCGCTGCTCGACAACACCTGGAGCGGCGTCGCCACCGCGAGCCTGGTGGAGCTGGCGCCGCCGGACGCCGGCGTCTCCCACGTCATGGTGTGGGCGGAGTACGGCTACAGCGCCAACCTGCGGTTGTCGGACTACACCGACAGCAGCGCCCTTTTCGCGACGCACCGCAACGGTGAGCCGCTGACCCCTGAGCATGGCTGTCCGCTGCGCCTGGTCGTCCCGCACCTGTACGCCTGGAAGGGGCCGAAGTGGGTGCGCGGCATCGAGTACCTCACCGAGGACCGGCGCGGCTTCTGGGAGGAGCGCGGCTACCACAACCGGGCCGATCCCTGGCAGGAGCAGCGCTACAGCTATCAGGAGGAGCCGGGGGACGGCCCGGAGCCGTAGCTGCCAGGAGCTGCAGCGGTCAGGAGTCGCGCAGCGAGCAGAGGATCTCGATGTCGCGGCGGTGCGTGCTGGCGTCGCCCGGGGTCTCGACCACCACCGGGACGCCACGGGTGGCCGGGTGGCGGAACAGCTCGGCGAAGGCGTCCTTGCCGATCTGCCCCTCGCCGATCGCCTCGTGCCGGTCGCGGGTGGAGCCGAGGGGGTCCTTGGAGTCGTTGGCGTGCACCAGCGCGAGTCGGCCCCTCCCGACCGCCTTGACCAGGGCGTCCAGCGTCTTCTTCATGCCCCCGGGGACCGAGACGTCGTGGCCGGCCGCCCAGGCATGGCAGGTGTCGAGGCAGACGCCGAGCATCTCGTGGTCGTCGAGCTGGGCGAACCACGGCTCGAGCTCCTGCACGGTCGCGCAGAGCGCCTGGCCGCCGCCGGCCGTGGGTTCCACCAGCAGCCGGGGGCCGTCGGGTTGCGCGGTGTCCAGCAGTGGGAGCAGGTGGCTGCGTAGCTGCGCCATCGCGTCGTCGCGGTGCGCGCCGGCGACCGCGCTGCCGGCGTGCACGACGACGCCCTTGGCGCCGAGGGCCAGGCCCCGGCGCATCGCGTGCTCGACCGCAGCCACCGACCGGGTCAGCGTCGCCGCGGTCGGGGAACCGAAGTTGACCAGGTACGGGGCGTGCACGTAGACGGGGATGCCGAGCCGCACGCAGTCGCCGCGGAAGGCCTCGTCCTGCGCCGGGTCACCTGCGCTCGGGGCCCAGCCACGTGGGTTCGACACGAACACCTGGACGGCGCCGGCGCCGATCTCGCGGGCGTACGCGAGCGCCTTCGCCAGGCCGCCGGAGATCGGCACGTGGGACCCCACGGCGGACGGTCTGCGGGGCGGCACCCGGACAGCCTGCCAGAGCCGGCCGGCGGGAGACAGAGCCGGTATCAGAAGACGTACAGCGTGACGGTGGAGCCCTTGCGGACCTTGCTGCCCGGCTCCGGGTCGGTGGACCGCACCGTGCCCGGTCCGGGGATCGCCCGGACCTGCACCTTCAGCCCCAGGGCCTCGAGCTGCTGCTGGGCGTCCTTGCGCTTCTTGCCGATCACGTCCGGGACGGTGATCAGTTCCGGACCCTTGCTGACCTGCAACGCGACCCGTGAGTCGCGCGGCGCCCGGCCGGACGCCGGGTCCTGCGCAACGACGACGCCCTTCTTGAAGGTGTCGCTGAAGACCTCGGTGACGGCGGCGGCAAAGCCCGCCTCCGACAGTGCCTTCTCGGCAGCACCGCGCTGCTGCCCCTTCACGTCGGGCACGGCCAGCATCTCCCGGCCCTTGCTGACGACGAGCGCGACCTTGCTCCCGGGCCGGAGCGCCTCGCCCTTCTTCGGGCTGGAGTCGATCACGGTCCCCGCGGCGCGCGGGCTGAAGGCCTCGGTGACGCCGCCGACCGCCAGGCCCACCTTCTCGAGGGCGGCGACCGCGTCGGCCTGCGGCAGACCGATCAGCTCGGGGACCTCCCGTCGGTCGGGACCGAGCGAGTTGAGCAGGGTCACCGTGGCCCCCGGCAGGATGCGGCCGGACGGCTCGGGCTGCTGCGAGATGATGCGCTGCGCGGCGACCTGCTCGTCGTGGGCCGAGGGCAGGAAGTCCACCTCGAAGCCGGCATCGGTGAGGGTGCGGGTCGCCTCGACCTTGGTCAGGCCCACGACGTCCGGTGTCGTGGTGTAGCGGCCGGACGTGAGGTACCACCCGCCGGTCAGGCCGGCCGCCAGGAGCAGCGCAGCGAGCAGCGACCAGAGCAGCCACGGGGCCGGCCGGCGCCGGCGGCGTGCCGCGGCCGGTTCGGCGGTGGGCGCGACGAGCGACTCCCGGGGCACGACCAGCGTCGGGTGGCTGTCCCGGCGGGTCACCGGCGCATCCGGAGCCGGGCCGAGGCCGGCGCGCACCGCGCGCAGCCCGGCCAGGAACGCGCCGGCGTCCGGGGGCCGGGCAGCCGGATCGCGGCGGGTGGCGCCGAGGACGAGCTCGTCGAGCTCGGGCGCAATCCCCTCGACCAGTTGCGACGGCGGCGGCACGTCCTCGTGCACGTGCCGGTAGGCCACTGACATCGGGCTGTCGGAGGAGTAGGGCGGGACGCCGGTGAGCAGCTCGAACAGCAGGATGCCGGCCGCGTACACGTCGGTGCGCGTGTCGGCGCGGCCGTGCTCGACCTGCTCGGGGGCCAGGTAGGCGACCGTGCCGATGAGCAGCCCGGTCGTCGCGGTGAGGTTGCTGCTCTGGATCGCGCGGGCCAGCCCGAAGTCGGCCACCTTGACCCGGCCGTCGTCGCCGAGCAGGACGTTCTCGGGTTTGACGTCGCGGTGGACCAGCCCGGCGCCGTGGGCGGCGGCCAGCGCGCGCAGCACCGGCTCGAGCAGGTCGAGCGCCCGCGCCGGGGGCAGCGGCCCGCGGTCGCGGACCTCGTCGCGCAGCGTGCGGCCCGCGACGTACTCCATGACGAGGTAGGCGGTGCCGGTCTCCGCGTCGGTGCCCTGGTCGAACACCGCGACGACCTCGGGGCTGGACAGCCGGGCCGCCGCGCGGGCCTCGCCGGCGAAGCGCTCGACGAAGTCGGCGTCCTCGGCCAGCGCCGCCCGCATCACCTTCACCGCGACGGTACGGTCCAGCCGCAGGTCGGTGGCTTGGTACACCGTCGCCATACCGCCCCGCGCGATGCCGCGGTCGAGCCGGTAGCGGCCGTCGAGCAGCCGTCCGACGAGGGGGTCGACGCCGGAGGGCACCGGCGTCCCGACGATCGAGTCCACGGTTCCCGAGTCTAGGTCGATCTTCCGCCGATCCCCTCAGGCGCGCGGGTCACCCGCGGGGAAAGCGGGCCGTGCGCAGCGCGTTGATGTTGCGGATGTAGGTGTGGGTCTGCGGCAGGACGCCCTTGCGCGAGATGGACCCGAGTCCCTGGTAGTAGCCGGCGAGGGTCTTGTCCACCGACCCGGTCGAGCGCATCAGCTGGCGGAGCAGCAGCACCCCGGCGGTGATGTTGTCCTGGGTGTCCAGCAGGTCGAACCGCTGGCCGGACTGCCGGCCGAGCACCCGGCCGGTCGACGGCAGCACCTGCATGACGCCGATCGCGTTGACCCCGGAGACCACCCGCTGCTGGAAGCCGCTCTCGTGGTAGGCGACGGACACCGCCAGCGACGGGGGGACGCCGTGCCGCCGGGCGGTGCTGGCCACCATCCGCCGGACCTTCGCCTTGGACGGGTGGCTGCGGGCGGCCAGCGTCGCGCGGTTCTGCGCGACCGAGCGGCGCACGCCCTCGGGGATCTGCCGGCCGGCGTTGGTCGCCGGTACCGAGCCGGTCGAGGCGCTGCCGCCGGGGATCGCCAGCCGGCGGCCGGCGAAGATCGTGCTGCCCGGCAGGCCGTTGGCCCGGCGAATCGCGGCAGAGGTCGTGCCGTAGCGCACCGCCAGGTGGCTGAGCGTCTCGCCGGGGCGCACCAGGTGGCTGCGGCCGGCGGAGGAGCCGGCGGCGGCCGCGCCGCCGGGCACGCGAAGGGTGCGGCCGGCGTAGATGGTGCCGTTGCCCGGCAGGTCGTTGAGCCGCTTCAGCTCGCTGACGGTGGTGCCGTGTGTGCGGGCCAGGTCCCAGAGCGTGTCGCCGGAGCGGATCGTGATCAGCGCCGGGGCGCCGGCGGTCGTGACGACCGCGAGGGCGAGCAGGGCGCCGAGCGTCCGGCGGCCCGTGCGGCCCGGAGCGGTTCCGGACGGGCGGGTCGAGCGGGTCGAGCGGGTCACGGCACAGCCCCAGACAGTCGGCGACACGGGAAGACGTGCGGTCGACGGTACGCAGCAGTGACCACTGTGACAAGTGGG
>JBBDWV010000035.1 GCA_040902655.1 Mycobacteriales bacterium | reverse complement strand
CGTCGCGGACTTCAAGAGCAGCGACGCGGCCAACGCCGCCGCGCTGCGCGGCTAGCTCCCCCCTCGCCGGGCGCCGCATCCGGCGGCGAACACGACCAGGAAGCTGCAGCAGGCTCTGACGCCGCGTCAGTCGACCCGCGGCACGGTGACCGTGACCAGGGCTCCGTCACTTAGGTGCAGGTGCGCGCGGCCCGGCTTGATCGGCTCGCCGACCAGGCTGCGCGGCAGGCGTACGCCGACCAGCTCGCCGTCGGCCAGTCCCTGCGGGCTCAGCAGCGCCCCGGCGCGGCCCTTGCGGGCTTCGGCGTGCCAGCCGGAGTACCCCGCGGCCAGGTCGGTCGTACTGCCGCCGACGACCAGGCCGCGGCCGCAGTCGCCGGCGGTGCGCAGGTAGGTCTTGAGCAGCTCGGCGGCCTTGGTGTCCTTGTGCAGCTCGGCGTCGTCGAGCATCAGCACCATCGGGCCGTCCGGTTCGAGCAGCGGCGCGAGGTCCTCCGGCGTCAGCGTGTCGCCGGTGAGCAGGCCACGCAGCCCGGTGAGTTCGCGCAGCGGTGACGGGCGGGGGGCGACGACGACCAGCGGCACGTCGTGGTCGAGCAGCCAGCGGGCCATCGCGGTCAGCACGGTGCTGCGACCGGACTTGGCCGGTCCGGCGACCAGGAACACCGGGGTGACGGCGAGGTCGGGTCCGCGGGCGTCGAGGTCGTCACCGCCGACGCCGACCAGCGCCCACAGCGGCGGCCGGCCCTGCCCGCCGAAGTCGGCGGCGGCGGGGTAGCTCAGCGACGCGGGCAGCACGTCGATCCGGAACGGCCGCTGCGAGCGGGGAACGGCCGCGTCCCGCGCGGTGGCCTCGGCGCCCAGGGCGGTCAGCGCCGCCGCCTGCCCCTGCCCGGTGACCGGACCGTCAAGCACGGCCACCTGCACCTCGACGTTGCCGTCGGGCTGAAAGCCCCGGCCGTCCGGCAGCGTGTCGGGCATCGTGCGGGCATTGAGGCCGGTGGCGGTGTAGTCGGAGCGGTCCGCCATCCGCAGCACCAGCTTGTCCTCGGTCACCGACGACATCCGGTAGTTCGACAGGGTGCGGTCACCGCTGACGATGCAGTGCACGCCGGCGCTGGCGCCCTCGTGCAGCAGCGTCATGACGGCGGCCTGCAGCTTGCCCCCGTCGAGCTCGGCCAGGCCGGCCAGGAAGCTCTCCCACCGGTCCAGCAGCAGTACCAGGTGCGGCAGCCGCTGCTGCGGCCCGACGCTCTGCCGCTGCTCGGTGACGCTGGCGAAGCCACCCGCCGAGAGCACCTCCTGGCGGGCGGCGACCTCCTCGACGAGGCGGTTGAGCAGCCGGGCCACCCGGTCGGTCTGGGTGCGCTGGACCACGGCGCCGCAGTGCGGCAGCGCGGTCAGCGGGAGCAGTCCGCCGCTGCCGCAGTCCAGGCCGTACAGGTGCACGTCGGCGCTCGAGAGCGTCGTGGCGAGCGCACCGGCGATGGTGCGCAGGGTCTGCGTCCGTCCGCTGCGCGGCGAGCCGATGACGAAGCGGTGGCCCAGGGTCGACAGGTCCACGACCTCGGCTCGCTGCGCCTGCTGGCCGGGCAGGTCCGCCAGCGCGTACGCGACGGCGGGCAGCTGCCCGGTCGACGACTCGGGCGCCGGCAGGTCGGCCAGCCGCACCAGCGTCGGCAGGGCCGGCAGCCAGGGGCTGTGCTGCGGCGGCAGAGCCAGCTCGGCGCAGGCCGTGCGGATCGCCGTCACCAGGGCGCCGAGATCGGTGGCAGCGGCGTCGGTCTCGGCCTCCTGGACAGGGGGACGCGACGGCACCGGGTGGCCCAGGCGTGGCCAGTCCAGCGGTACCAGCCAGGGAGCGGGACGCGCGACGACTCCCGCTTCGCCGGGGCGCCGGCCACCTACCCGGCCGGCCTGGAACGGCACGAGGGAGGCGGCGCCGAGCCGGACGTACGCCCGGCCAGGGGTGCTCTTGGAGATGAGCGAGGCGTCGGGTGCGTCGATGACGTCGGTGCTCTCCGCCCGGTCGGTCACCCGCAGTGCGATGCGCAGGTTGGTGTTGGCGCGGATCTCCGGCGACACCACGCCGGAGGGGCGCTGGGTGGCCAGGACGAGGTGGATGCCGAGGGAGCGGCCGCGTTGGGCGATGTTGACCAGCCCGGTGACGAAGTCGGGCAGCTCGCGGGCCATCGAGGCGAATTCGTCGATGACGATGGCCAGCCGCGGCATCGGCCCGAGCACGGGGTCCCGAGCCGCCAGGTCGGTGTAGTCCTCGATGTCCTTGGCGCCGGCGCCGGCCAGGAGGTGCTCCCGGCGGTGCAGCTCGGCGGCCAGCGACGTCAGTGCGCGCTCGACCAGGTGGGTGTCGAGATCGGTCACCATGCCGACGGTGTGCGGCAGGTCCACGCAGTCCTTGAACGCGCTGCCGCCCTTGTAGTCCACGAGCACGAAGGTCATCGCGTCCGGCCGGTTGGCCAGGGCCAGCGAGGCGACCAGGGTCTGCAGCAACTCACTCTTGCCGGCGCCCGTGGTGCCGGCCACCAGGGCGTGCGGGCCGTCCCGGCGCAGGTCGAGCGCGAACGGCCCGTCCATGCTCATCCCCACGACGGCCTCGGTCGTGCGGCCACCGCGGGTCCACACCGCCGCGATCCCGGCGGCCGTCGGGGGCTCGAGGCCGACGACGTCGAGCAGCCGGCAGCCGTCCGGCAGCGCGGAGTCCCCTGCCTGGTCGGTGACGTCCTTCACCGGCGCCAGCGCACGCGCCACCCGGTCGAACCACGCCGGCGGCACCAGGTCGGCCCGCGCGTCGGTGACCACGTCGGCGCGCTGCTGCCGGACGGTGACCGTCGTCTCGCCGGTCTGCACCACGACCGCGGCACACTCCTCGGGAAGTAGCCGCTCGTCGGTGTCCAGGCACAGGCAGTAGATCCCGACGGCAGGTCCCTCCTTGAGGACCTGCACGACCCCCGGCAGCAGCCGCAGCCGCCGCGCGCCGTCGAGCACGACGACGACGTCGGGGTCGGTCAGTGCGGCGGCCGCGCCCGAGCCGGACCGGACGGCCGTACGGGCGGCGAGCTCGGCCTGCAGCTCGCCGAGTCGGCGGGCCAGGGAGTCCGCGTCGGTGCCGACGAGAACGGCGGCGTCGCGCCGCTGTTCCGGGCGACTGTGCGGCAGCCAGCGCACCCAGGCCCAGTCCTCACGGCTGCCGGCATCGGACAGTACGTAGAGCCGCACGTCCCGCGGGCTGTGCAGGACGGCGGCCTGCGCGGTCATCCACGCGGCCAGCGGTGCCGTGAGGTCCCGGCGCCCGGCCAGCCCGACCACGCCGCGCTCGGCCAGCGAGACGCTCACCGGGGCGTCGAGTGCTCTCCAGACGACCTCGCGGCGGTGGTGCAGCTGCTCCGGGTCGGACAGGCTCACCTGCGAGGGCAGGTCCGCCGTCGCCACGCGCAGCACCAGGTAGTCGGGGTCGTCGCGGCGGCGCTCCCACAGCCGGGCACGCGGGCCGGAGGCGATGAGCAGGGCTTCGGCCGGATCGGGCGCCTGATCGCGCCGGTTGGCCCGCTCGGCGAGCAGCGCCTCGTGGGCGTCCTGCTCGACCTGCGCCTTGCGCGCGGTGTAGTGCTGGAGCTGTTCCTTGTACTCCTTGCGCGAGCCGGACCGGTTGGTGACGAAGTTGCCGATCGCCATGACCGGGCTCATCATCGCGAAAAGCGCGTAGCGCAGGCTGCCCAGGACCAGGACCAGCACGACGGCGAAGGCGATCGGCGCGAGGATGGCGAGCAGCGGGAAGCTGCGACCGCGCGGCTCGACCGGCGGGCTGGGCAGCTCGAAGCTGGTCTTGCGCAGCGGTGGCAGCAGCCGCGGCGGGCGGTTGTAGTCCAGCGAGACCCCGTCGGGCGACGGCTGCATCGCCGCGTCCGGCACGGTCGCGGCGCGCAGGACGAGCAGGCTGTCCCCGACGGTCAGGCACGCGCCGTCCGGCCACGGGACCTCGTCCTCGACCGGCTCGTGCTCGAGCAGCAGGTCGACCCCGGGGCAGGGCACGAGCGTGCAGCCGTCGAGTCCGACGCGCACGGTGCAGGCGTGGGCGGGCAGCCCGGGCACCTCGAACCGGCCGGTGCAGGAAGAGGCGCTCCCGACGGCGGTCTCGCCGAGGGGCAGCCGGTGCACCAGCCCGGCTCCCGGACCGCTGGTGATGCTCAGGTCGTGCAGGCCGGCCGGTTCGACCACCGGGGTCGGCGGCTCGTCGACGCCGAGCAGACTGCCTTCGCGGACGGGGCTGTCGCGGACGGCCTGCCGGCCGTCCAGCTGCTCCCCCTCGAGGTAGAGCCGGCACGGGCCGGTGAGTGTCTCGGTGCCGCCCGCGCGCCGGGAGGCCAGCGACGTGACCGCCCCGGCCGGGGCGCTGCGGAGCAGCGTCAGCAGCTCGCGGGCCAGCTCGTCCACGGTCGCGTCCTCGTCGACCTCCACCAGGACGTCCGACAGCGACTGCGTGACCGGGTCCGCCACGGTCAGGGCGAGCTGCATGACGTCCTTTCGGGCCGGCGAGGACAGTTCGCGCAGTGTCCCCCACGATCACACCGCAGGGGCCCGGCAGACCGATGCGGCGGGCGCCGCGGCGGTGCGCCGATGAGCTGCCGGGTCCGGCTTGCCCGGGAGCGCGCGCACCCGAGGGGGCCGGGGCACGCGCACATCGACTTGTGCCGCTCAGCGGGTGTACACCACAGGTCAAGATTTTCCGATTGTTGACCTGTGGTGCACACCGCCCGGGCGGCACACGCGTCTGCGGAGCGGCGCACCGCGTGGTCCATGAGCAGGCAGGCTGGCTCGCTGCGGGAGGAGCCAGCGTATGGCGGGCGACTGCGTGGCGCTGCCCGTGAGGAACCGGTTGTCGCGAGAGGACGGCGGATCGCCGACCTGGTCGGCGAACTCCCGGATCGCGGCCGGGTCGAGCGCGAGGACGCCAGCTCGCCCAGCGGCGGCGGGAACCGACCGGCTCCTACGCAGGGCACGCCCACGCGCTGATCTTCTCTGGACTGGATCGGCAGCAGACACGCCGGCCTGTTTGCTGCGCATCGAGATTGCAGATGATCCGCACTTTTCTTGCGGTGCTGGTGGGGGTCGTGCGGTGCTGGTCGGCGCCCGTTGGTCGATCCGGACCAGCGGCACGGACGTGGATGCTCATCCGGCCCTGCACGGCCGGCCGCCGCCGTACGCTCCAGGCGTGTCTCCCCTGGTGGTCGACTCCGGCTTCGGCGCCGCCGAGACCGTGGTGGACCAGCCCGGTCAGCACGAGATCGTCCTGCAGGGCGAGCGTGGCTCGCGGCTGCGCTTCGGCACCCTCAGCAACGCCTCGCTGGCCCTGGAGACGGGCTGCCACCTGCCGGCGGCCGTCGCCGCCAGCCCGTCCCCGGGCTGACGGATCAGAGGCGCGCGCCCGCGGAGGAGCACAGCTGCTCCCAGTGCTCCTGCGCGTCGGCATGCCACTGGTCGTGCCGGCGGTGGAACAGGTCGGCGGCTGCCGATCCGGGCCAGGTAGGCGGCAGCAGCTCGGCCGGCAGGGCGGGATCCAGGAACGGGAAGCGCCGCCACTCCTGGACCAGCCGCACCTGGGCCTGGAAGGTCTGCGCCTGGTTGCCGGGGTCGGTGCCGGAGACGGAATCGAGGAAAATGTCATAGCGACGCTCGACGTCGTCCAGCGCCCACGCCTGGCACACCACGCGCTGCTGGTCGCCGATCTGCCCGAACGGCCCGGTGAACGAGAAGGCGTCGACGCCCAGCTCCTCGACAGCCGCGGCGACCTCCTTCTCCTTGCCGGCATCGGGAGTGACCCACAGTCCCGGCATGGGTGATCCCAGTCCGGCCCAGGTGAGCCGCGTACGCAGCCGGTGCCGCAGCTGGCGCTGGGTCTCGGGCACGCTCACGGCGAGCACCAGCCACTGGCCGTCCCAGGGCTGAACGCGCCGGCCGAAGCCGTAGATGCGCTCGGCACCCTCGGCGAGCAGCCGCGTCCCGGCAGGGGTGAGCCTCCACCGCACCCGACGGCCGTCGCGCTCGGCGGACAGCAGCCCCTCGCCGGCGGTGCGCGAAAGCGCCTGCCGCGCAGCCTTCTCCTCGACCTCGACCTGCGCGAGGGACGTGACCAGGGCGCCGGTCCAGGCCGGCTCGTCGCGCGGCAGGACGAACTCGCCGAGCACGGTGAGCAGGAGGGAGCGGGCGCTCGCGGCGCCCGTCTCCCGGCGTCGCGCCCCCGGATCGGCGGTCACGCGGGCCATGACACCACACGGTGCAGCGGTCGCCGCGACAGCTCACCTTCTACGGACCCTTGACGACGCGCAAACTGTCCGTAGTGTGTTCGGCAGCACAGGACCGAGAGCCCCTCCCGGACGGGACGAGGACGGACGGACATCCGATGAGCGAGTTCTTCAACGCGGCCCACTACCTGGTCGACCGGCACGTCGAGGCGGGTGACGGGCAGCGCACCGCCGTCGTGAGCGGGGCGACCCGGCTGAGCTACCTCGACCTGCGCGACCAGTCCGCCGCGTTCGCCGCGGGGCTGGCGGCCGCCGACGTGCGCCCCGGCGAGCGGGTCGTCTTCGTCTGCTCGGACCGTCCCGAGCTGCTGGTCGGTCTGCTCGGGGCCTGGCGGCACGGCGCGGTCGCCGTGCCGCTCTCGACGATGCTCACCGGGCCGGAGCTGGCCAAGGTCGTCGCCGACTCCGGCGCCCGGATGCTGGTCACCACCCCGGAATTCGCCCCGGCCGCATCCGTGGCTGCCGGCTCCGCCCCGCAGCTCGCGCACCTGGTCGCCGTCGACGGTGCGCAGGTCACGGCCCCGGCCGGTGCGACCGTGACGGCCTGGCCGGACCTGCTGACAGCCGGGAGCCCGCCCGCCGGTGACGTGGCCGGGCCGGCGCAGACCTGCGGTGACACGCCGGCGCTGTGGCTCTACACCTCGGGGACGACCGGCACCCCCAAGGGGGCGATGCACCGGCACGCGAACATTCGCGCGGTCTGCGAGACCTACGCCCGGGACGTCCTGCGCATCACCCGCGACGACGTCTGCTTCTCGATCGCCAAGCTGTTCTTCGCCTACGGGCTGGGCAATTCCGCGCTGTTCCCGCTGTCGGTCGGCGCCACGACCGTCCTGGAGCCCCGCCGCCCCTCGCCGGAGGTCGTCGCGGAACGCATGCGCGAGGACGCCCCGACCCTGTTCTTCGCCGGCCCCACGTTCTTCGCCGCGCTGCTCGCCGCCGACCTGCCGGAGGACACCTTCCGCTCGGTCCGGCTGTGCGCCTCGGCGGGTGAGGCGCTGCCCGCGACGCTCTACCGCCGCTTCACCGGGCGGTTCGGTGTCGACATCCTCGACGGCATCGGCTCGACCGAGGCGCTGCACATCTTCCTGTCGAACACCGAGGGGCAGGTGCGCCCGGGGACCTCGGGGACACCGGTGCCCGGCTACGACGTGGAGCTGCGTGACGAGCAGGGCCGGCCCGTGCCGGACGACACCCCCGGCGCGCTGTTCGTGCGGGGCGCCTCCCTCGCGACCGGCTACTGGTGCCGTACCGACGCCACCCGGGCGGTCTTCCAGGGCGAGTGGCTGTGCACGGGCGACACCTACACCCGCTCGGCCGACGGCTACTACACCTGCCTCGGCCGCTCCAACGACCTGCTCAAGGCCGGCGGGATCTGGGTCTCCCCGGTCGAGGTGGAGGACCGGCTGCTGCAGCACCCGGACGTCGTCGAGGCCGCCGTCGTCGGCGTGCCGGACAGCAACGAGCTCGACAAGCCGGTCGCGTGGGTCGTCCTGACGCCGGGTGCCTCGGTCGAGGAGGAGGCACTGGTGCGGTGGTGCCGCGAGGGGCTGGCCGCCTTCAAGCGGCCCCGCGCGGTGCTCGTGGTGGACGAGCTGCCCAAGACGGCCACCGGCAAGATCCAGCGCTTCCGGCTGCGGGACGTCGCCGGCCGGCAGGCGTCGACGGCGCCGCAGGACCCCACGACCACCGGTACGCCGGCGCTGCCGGCCCCGGTCTCCTGACGGGGAGCGGCGGGTGCTCGACGGTCACGTCCTGGTCGACGCGCACGTCCACGTCCCGCACCTGACGACGCTGGCCCCCGCCTGGATCGAGTGGGCGCGCCGCTTCGGCCGGCCGGGGCTGCTCGAGCAGGTCTGGCGGCCGGACGGCAGCCCGGACCCCGCGCGGCTGGACGAGCTGTTCGCCGACGAGGGCGTGGACGTGGCGCTGCTGTTCTGCGAGTACAGCCCGAAGGCGACCGGCTACCAGTCCTTCGACGACCTGCTGCCGCTCGTCGAGCACAACCCGCGCCGCTTCCGCCCGGTCGCCAACGTCAATCCGCACCTGCACTACCCGATCGGCCGGGAGCTCGAGCGGCAGCTCGACCTCGGCGCCGCCGCGCTGAAGATCCACCCTGTGCACGGCGGATTCCGCGCCGACGACCAGGCGCTCTATCCGGCGTACGCGGTGCTGGTCGAGCGCCGGGTGCCGCTGGTCGTGCACTGCGGGACGAGCAGCTTCCCGGGCTCGACGAACGCCTACGCCGACCCGGTGCTGCTGGATGCGGTGCTGCGCGACTTCCCGCAGCTGCAGGTGGTCCTGGCGCACGGTGGGCGTGGCTGGTGGTACGACGCCGCCGCCTTCCTCGCGCTCTCGCACGAGACGGTCTGGATCGAGCTGTCCGGGCTGCCGCCCAAGCGGCTGCCCGAGTACTACAGCCGCTTCGACCTCGGCCGGCTGGCCCGGAAGTGGATCTACGGGACGGACTGGCCGGGAGTGCCTGGCCAGGCGGTCAACGCCCGCGCCGTCGCCGGCCTCGGCCTGCCCGAGAATGTCGTGCCCCTCGTGCTCGGCGGCAACGCGCTGCGCGTGTACGCCGGGCTGGATCCCGCTGCCTGACCGGAGGACCCTGTGCCCTTGTACGCCCTCGACGACCTCGAGCCCCAGATCAGCCTGTCCGCGTACGTCCACCCGGACGCGGTCGTCATCGGCGACGTGGTGATCGGCGACGAGGCGTCGGTGTGGCCCGGCGCCGTGCTGCGCGGCGACCACGGCCGGATCACCGTCGGGGCCCGCACGTCGGTGCAGGACGGCACCGTCGTGCACACCACGCACGAGTGGCCGACGGTGATCGGGCAGGACTGCGTGGTCGGGCACAACGTGCACCTCGAGGGCTGCGTCGTCGAGGACCGGTGCCTGGTCGGTTCGGGATCGGTGGTGCTCAACCGGGCCCGGGTCGAGACCGGCAGCGTCGTGGGGGCCTGCGCCCTCGTCACCGAGGACACCGTGGTCCCGGCCGGGTCGATGGCCCTGGGCGTGCCCGCGCGCAGCCGCCCGATGGAGGGCGACGAGCAGCAGACGTGGATCGACTACGGCGTGCAGTCCTACGTCGACAGCGGCCGGCGGTACCGCTCCGGGCTCCGCCGGCTGCCGGGCTGACGCGGCGACCGCTGCCAGCGGGGTAACCTGCTCCACAAAAACGACGCTGAACGTCTTGACTGTAGAACTTTCTCCGGTTACACAGAGTGTGCACACGTGATGCAGGTCACCCGCCCTGCCCGTGCCCCGAGATCCCCCGAAAGGTCGTCCTCGATGCGCCGTCCCCGGCACCCGCTGGTCCCCCTCGTCGCCGCCCTCGGCGCCACCGTCCTGACTGCCTGCGGCGGGGCCAACAGCCTCGGCGGCGGTGGGTCGGACGCCGCGGGGTCCACCGATGACACCTCGCCGATCCCCGTCGGGCTGCTCGTACCGACCTCCGGCGTCTACGCGCCGCTCGGGGAGGACCTGCGGCAGGGCTTCGAGCTCTACCTGGAGCAGCACGACGGGCAGCTCGCGGGGCGCAAGGTCGAGTTGCAGGTCGTCGACGAGGGCGAGACCCCGGACACCGGCGTCCCGGGTGCGCAGCGGCTGATCCAGCAGGACGTCGCGGCCGTGGTCGGCATCGTCAACTCGGCGACCGCCCTCGGCGTCCGCGACGCCTTCGAGGAGGCGCAGATCCCGCTCGTCATCGCCAACGCCGGCGCGGACGCCATCACCGGCGAGCGCAGCTCCGACTACGTCTGGCGCACCTCGTTCGCCAACGGCGAGGTCGCCGCGGCCCTGGGCCCGTACGCCGCGGAGAAGTGCAAGAGCGTCTTCCTGATGGCCGCCGACTACGCCGCCGGCAAGGAGGCGGCCGGCGGTTTCGAGAAGTCGTTCACGCAGGCCGGGGGGAAGGTGGCCGGATCGGTCTTCCCGCCGTTCGGGACCACGACCAACTACCAGCCGTTCCTCGCCCAGGTGAAGCAGTCGGGCGCGGACTGCGTCTACTCCTTCTTCGCCGGGGCGGAGGCGGTCGCGTTCACCAAGCAGTACGCGCAGTTCGGCCTCAAGGACAAGGTCAAGCTCTACTCGAGCGGCTTCCTCACCGAGGGCGGCGTGCTCCAGGCCGCGGGCGAGGCGGCCACCGGCGTCGAGACCTCGCTGCACTACACCGACCAGCTCGACACGCCCCGCAACAAGGAGTTCGTGGAGGCCTACCGCGCGAAGTACGACGAGGCGCCGACGGTCTACGCGGTGCAGGCCTACGACGCCGCACAGGTCCTCGACCAGGCCTTCGCGAACGGCACCGAGGGGCCGGACGTCGTGGCGGGCCTGCAGGCCATCGACACCGTCGACAGCCCGCGTGGGGAGTTCGGTTTCTCCGCCGGACACGGCCCGGACCAGACCTACTACCTGCGCCGCGTCGAGGCGGGCCAGGGCGGCCTGGTGAACATGGTCGTCGACGAGCTCCCGGCCTCCTGACCACCGGTGCCACCGACCGCCGCCGCGGCCGGTGGCACCCTCCCTTTCTCCCCTGGAGTCCCCGTGCTCGGCTGGCTCGGCACCAACCTGGTGACGATCATCGACGGCGTGGCGTTCGGTGTCCTGCTGTTCACCATCGCCCTCGGGCTGTCGCTCGTCTTCGGGGTCATGGACGTCCTCAACCTCGCGCACGGTGCGCTCTACCTCGGTGGCGCCTACCTCGCCGTCACCGTGCTCGGGGACGGTGGCGGCGGGCTCCTCGTCTTCGTGCTCGCCGCGCTGGTCGCCCTCGCCGCCGGGGCCGTGGCGGGGGCCGGCCTCTCGCTCGTCACCAGGCCGATCGCGCACCGCGGCCACCTCGACCAGGCACTGCTCACGCTCGGCATCGCCTTCGTGCTGGCCGACCTGTTCTCCGAGGCCTACGGCAACGACGTCAAGTCGGTCGCCGCGCCCGCGGTCCTCGGCGGCAGCACCAGCATCCTCGGCGACAGCTACCCGACTTACCGGCTGGTCGTCATCGCGGTGGGGCTGCTGCTGGCCCTCGGCGCCTGGTACCTCATCGAGCGCACCCGCGTCGGCTCGCTGGTGCAGGCCAGCGTGGCCGACCCGCAGATGGTGCGGGCGCTCGGCGTCAACACCACCTACCTGGTCACGGGGGTGTTCGCGGCCGGCGCCGCTCTCGCCGCGTTCGGTGGCGTGCTCGGCGCGCCGATCCTGAGCGCGTCGCCCGGGCTCGACACGCGGGTGCTCATCCTCGGTCTGGTCGTCGTCGTCATCGGCGGCCTCGGCTCGGTCTCCGGCGCCCTGGTCGGCGCGCTGCTGATCGGGCAGGTCGAGGCGCTGGGCGTCTCGCTGCTGCCGACGTACGCCTCCTTCCTCACCTTCGGGACGATGGCCCTGGTGCTGCTGCTGCGGCCCTCGGGCATCCTGGCCTCCGGGAGGGCGGCATGACCGGTCCGGCACTGGCGTCGACGGCGTCGACGTCCGACATGAACATCGACGAGGTCGTCGCGGCCCCGCGGCCGGCGCCTCAGGGTGTCTTCCTGCGCCGCCACCTGCCGATCGGTGCGGCCATCGTCCTGGCGCTGTTCGCGGTGCCGTTCCTGGCACCCGCAGAGCTCGCCAACGCGCTGACCCGGATCCTGGCGCTGGCGCTGTTCGCCGTCAGCCTGGACCTGCTGGTCGGGGTCTCGGGACTGCCCTCGCTCGGGCACGCGGCGCCGTTCGGCGTCGGGGCCTACGCCGCCGGCATCACGGCCAAGGAGGTCACGCCGTTCGCTCCGGTGCAGCTGCTCGCGGCGGTCGTCGCCGGCGCGCTGCTGTCGGTGCTGGTCGGAGCACTCGTCGTGCGGACCCGCGGCACCTACCTGCTCATGCTCACGCTCGCCCTCGCCGAGCTGGTGCACGTCCTGGCCGGCCGCTGGGACGCGGTCACCGGCGGCACCAACGGCCTGGTGGGCATTCCGGCTCTGACCTTGTCACCCGGCGGTGAGCCGGTGCGGCTGGCCGGCATCCGGTACTGGTACGTGCTCTCGGTGGCGCTGCTGTTCTTCGCTCTGGTCGTGCTCGTCTCGCGCAGCGCCTTCGGCCGCACGCTGCGGGGCATCCGCGACAACGAGCAGCGGATGAGCTCGCTGGGCTACTCGACCTTCCGGGTCAAGTACACCGTCTTCGTGATCGCCGGGGCCGTCGCCGGCGCCGCGGGCGCGCTCTATGTCGCGCAGGCGCGGTTCGTCTCGCCCACCGACCTGGGCTTCGAGGTCTCCGCCCTCGCGCTGCTCGCCGTCGTCATCGGCGGCCGCGGCAGCCTGTGGGGCGCCGTCCTCGGCACGGCGCTCGTGTTCTACCTGCGGGACGAGATCGGCCCGCTGCTCGGCGGGCGAGGCGGGCTGCTCATGGGGATCGTGTTCATCGCCGCCGTCTACCTGCTGCCCCGCGGCTTCGCCGGTCTCCGGCTGCCCCACCGCAGCCGGGTGCCGTCATGACCCGCCCGCCGACGTCAGGAGCCGGAATGGATCCCGTCCTGCAGTGCACCGGTGTGACCAAGCGCTTCGGCCGGCTCGCAGCGGTCGACGACGTCAGCCTGACGGTCGCGCGCGGCGCGCGGCACGCCCTGATCGGCCCGAACGGCGCCGGCAAGTCGACGTTGTTCAACCTGCTGGCCGGCACGCTGAAGGCCACCTCCGGGTCGATCGCCTTCGACGGGCGGGACGTCACGGCCACGTCCGACGCCTGGCGCTCCCGGGCCGGCCTGGCCAAGACCTTCCAGCACTCGTCGCTGTTCCTGTCGCTGTCGGTCGCCGACAATGTGGCGATCGCGGCGCAGCGGGTCACGGGCGACGGCCTGCGGATCCGCCGCTCCACCAAGCGCTGCCCGGAGGTCGACCTGTGCGTGCAGCGCTGCCTGGAGCAGACCGGCCTCAGCGACCGGGCCCGGTCACGCGTCAGCGAGCTGTCGCACGGTGAGCGGCGGCAGCTGGAGGTCGCGGTGGGGCTGGCCACCGAGCCGACCCTGCTGCTGCTCGACGAGCCGACCGCCGGCATGTCCGCGGCCGAGAGCGGCCGCTTCGCCGAGCTGGTCGAGTCGCTGCCGGCCGACGTGACCGTCCTGCTCATCGAGCACGACCTCGACGTCGTGTTCCGACTGGCCGGCCGCATCTCCGTGCTGCACCTTGGGCGGCTGCTCGCCGACGGCGACCCCGAGACGATCCGGGCCGACGAGCGGGTGCAGCAGGCCTATCTCGGCACCGCGTCGACCGAGGAGCTCTTCCTTCCGGCGGTCGGCGCGTGAGCGGCCAGCTGGTCGTGCGCGACCTGCGGTCGGGTTACGCCGGCAGCACCGTGCTCGACGGAGTGGATCTCACGGTCGGTGCGGGCGAGGTCGTCGGGCTGCTCGGACGCAACGGCGTCGGCAAGACGACGCTGATGTCCACGCTGGTCGGCTGGGTCCGGCCCACGAGCGGCTCGATCACCCTCGACGGCGAGGAGCTCGCGGGCGCGCCCACGCACACCGTCGCGCGCGCCGGTGTCGCGATCGTGCCGCAGGGACGCCGGGTGTTCGCGCCGCTCACGGTGGAGAACAACCTGAGGATCGCCGCTCCCCGCGGGGGTGCGCGGAGCTGGTCGGTCGAGCGCGTCTACGACCTGATGCCGCGGCTGGCCGAGCGCCGGCGCAACCGTGGCGACCAGCTCAGCGGCGGTGAGCAGCAGATGCTCGCGATCGCCCGCGCCCTGCTGCTCGAGCCGCGACTGCTGCTGCTCGACGAGCCGTCGGACGGACTCGCACCCGCCGTGGTGGAGCAGGTCGTCGAGGTCGTGTCGACGCTGCGCGCCGAGGGTCTGTCGGTGCTGCTCGTCGAGCAGGACCTGCACGCCGCGTTCGCGCTGAGCGACCGGATCCTGGTGATGCAGAAGGGCCGGATCGTGCACGACTCGACGACGCTGGACTTCCGCAGCGACGCCGAGCGCGGCCGCCGGCTGCTCGGCGTCGGCTGACCCCGCTGCGGCCTCAGGTGCGGGCGGCGGCGGTCGGGGTGTCGGCGGCCGCCGGCTGCCTGCGGCCAGGTGTCACGACCAGCGCCACGCCCAGCGCGGTGAGGGCGACACCGGCCAGCGACGGCGGCGACAGCCGCTCCCCGAACAGCAGGTACGCCTCGACGGCGGTGGCCGGCGGCACCAGGTAGAGCAGGCTGGACACGCCCGAGGCGGTGCCCCGGCGCAGCAGCAGCAGGAGCAACAGCACGGCGCCGAGCGACAGCACGAGCACCAGCCAGACGAGCGCGAGGACGAAGTCGACCGTCCAGTCGATCGCCATCGACTCGGTCCCGACGGCCACCGCCAGCAGCAGCGCCGACGCCGCGGCGTACTGCACGGCGGTGCCCCACACCAGCGGGATGCCGTCGCCGTGCCGTTTCTGGTAGAGGGTGGCCGCCGTGCCCGAGGTCAGCGCGACGACGGCGGCGAGCAGGCCGCCGACGGGCAGGGCGTCGCCGGTGCCGGAGGAGGCGGCGATGCCCGGGCCGACGACGAGCGCGACGCCGGCGACGCCGAGCCCGAGGCCCTGCCACTGCCGGCTGCGCAACCGCTCGTCGAGCATCCGGCCTGCCAGCACCGCTGTGAGCACCGGCTGCAGGCTCACCACGACCGCACACACGCCTGCCGGCACGCCGACCGAGATGGCGTAGAAGACGCCGCCGAGGTAGCCGGCGTGCAACAGCACCCCGACCAGGGCCGCGTGGCCGTACTGCCCCCGGCTGGGCATCGCGGCCGACCGCAGCGCCACCGCCAGCCCGGCGAGCAGCACCGTCGCGAGCGCCAGCCGGACGGCGAGGAACGTGAACGGCTCGGCGTAGGGCAGTCCGTACTTCGCGCCGATGAAGCCGGTGCTCCACAGCAGCACGAACAGCGCGGGCCCGCCGACCCGCTGCAGCGACGACGTCGCGGCCGCTGTCAGCGCAGGCCGCCGGTCGCGTCCAGCACGGCCCCGGTCACCCATCGGCCGCCGGTGCCGGTGAGGAAGGCGACGACGTCGGCGATGTCCTCCGGCTCGCCGAGCCGGCGCAGCGTCGGCGCGCCCGACATCGCCTCGATCGCCTGCTCCGACGTCGTACGGCGCAGTGCGGGGGTGTCCGTCGCCCCGGGGCGCACCGCGTTGACGGTGACGCCGCGGCGACCCAGCTCCTTGGCCGCGACGCGCACGGCCGCCTCGAGCCCGCCCTTGGCGGCGGCGTAGCTGATCTGGCGCGCGGGCGCGAGATCGGCGACGGCGCTGGACAGCACGACGACCCGCCCGCCGTCACGGACCCGGCGGGCCGACTCGCGCAGGGTGAGCAGCACCGAGCGCAGGTTGAGCGCCCACGACTCGTCCATCTCCTCGGCCGTCAGGTCCACCAGCTTGGTGTAGGTCCACGCGCCGACCGAGTGGACGACCACGTCCAGGCCGCCGAGCTCACGCTCCGCCGTGTCGAACGCACCGACCACACCCTGCTCGGTACGGACGTCGGCCTGCACGGCGACGGCGCGCCGGCCGGCTGCCGTCGCCTGCTCGACCAGTGCGAGCGCGCGGTCCGCTCCGCTGTGGTGCCCGACAGCCACGTCGTGCCCGTCCCGGACGAGCGCGCGCACGACGGCCGCGCCGATGCCGCTGCTGCCTCCCAGGACCAGCGCCGTGCTCGACATGGTCAGTCCTCCCAGACGTGGAAGCCACGGCCGCTCTTGCGGCCCAGCTCGCCCTTGTCGACCTTCTCGACGAGCAGCGCGGGCGGCTCGAAGCGGGGGCCGAGGGTGGCGGCGAGGTGGCGGGCGATGCCGAGCCGGACGTCCAGCCCGACCAGGTCGGTCAGCCGCAGCGGCCCGACCGGGTGCTTGTAGCCCAGGGTCATCGCCGCGTCGATGTCCGCCGCGCTGGCCACCCCCTCCTCGAGCATACGGATCGCCTCCAGCCCGATCGCGACGCCGAGCCGGCTGCTGGCGAAGCCGGGGGAGTCACGCACGACGACCGGCGTCTTGCCGAGCGTGCGGACCCAGCCGGTCGCCCGGTCCACGAGCGCGGCCCCGGTCTGCGCGCCGACGACGACCTCGACGAGCAGGCTGGCCGGGACGGGGTTGAAGAAGTGCAGCCCGAGCACCCGGTCGGGTCGGTCGAGCAGCGCGGCCAGCTCACCGATCGGCAGGCTGCTGGTGTTGCTGGCCACGACGGCGTCCGCGTCGACGACGGCCTCCACGGCCCGGAAGACCGCGGCCTTGAGCGCGAGGTCCTCCGGCACGGCCTCGACGACCAGGCCGGCGGCGGCGAGGGCCTCGGCCGTGGTCGCGACCTGCAGCCGGGCGACGACGTCGTCGACGGACTCGTCGAGCCCGCCGCGCTTCGCGCTGGTCTGCACGGCGTCGAGGACGCGGTGCCGGGCGGCTGGAGCCGCGCTCTCGTCGGCCTCGACGAGCACCACGTCGCTGCCGGCCAGCAGGAGCGCGTGGGCGATGCCGGCGCCCATCCGGCCGCCGCCTACGACGCCGCAGTGGCGGGGCAGCGGGACGGCGGGGTGGGGGGTCGCTGGCGTGGTCATGGGCGGGACCTTTCCGGGTCGGACCTGTCGAGGAAGGCGGTCATCCGGCGCTGCTTCTCCGCGGACTCGAAGAGCACGGCCTGGGCCACGTCGTCGAACCGCGGGTGGGCGCCGGGCGGTGCATGCAGGGCCAGCTTGGTGAGGCGTAGTGCGAGCGGGTCCGCACGCAGGATCCGGTCGGCCAGCTCGTGCGCGGTCCCGAGCAGGCCCTCCGGCTCGACCAGGTCGGTGAGCAGCCCGGCAGCGCGGGCCTGTGCGCCGTCGAGCACCCGGCCCGCGAGCAGCACCTCCTTGGCCAGTGGCTCGCCGACCAGGTCCCGCAGTCGCCAGGAAGCCCCGGCCGCGGCCAGGATGCCGAGCTGCGGCTCCGGGTTGCCGAAGCGGGCGCGTGGGGTGCCGACCCGGAAGTCGCAGGCGTAGGCCAGCTCGGCCCCGCCGCCGAGGGCGTGTCCGTCGACCGCGGCGATCGTCGGCAGTGGCAGCCGCGCGACCCGCTCGAAGACGCCGCTGTTGATGCCGGCCAGCGCGTCGTCGCGACGCCGCTCCCGCAGCTGGCGGATGTCGGCGCCGGCCGCGAAGACGCCGCCGGCGCCGGTCAGGACCAGCACCCGGGGCTGCGCCTCCAGCCGGCTGCACACCTCGTGCAGCTCGGCGACCATGGCCGCGTCGATGGCGTTCCGCACCTCCGGCCGGTTCAGCGTCACGACGGTCCGGTCGTCCCGCTCCTCGACCTGCAGCGTCGACAGTCCCACGGGAGAGCTCCGTTCTGACGCACTACACCGACCTGGTGCAGCGTCAATGCAACGTAGTACGTCTGTGCGTCGAGGGAAAGGGGCGAAGAACTACTACACGGTCTTGACGCTGCGCCAATCCAACGTAGAGTGTTGGGGACGACGACGACAGCCACGAGAGGTTCCTGATGACGCTGCTCGCTGACCAGACCAGCCTGCCGGACGACGGCTCGGAGGCTGCCGAGAAGGCTGTGCCCGCCCGGGTGGAGTTCCAGACCTCCCCGGAGCAGTACCGCCACTGGCTGCTCTCCTTCGACGGGCCGGTGGCCACGCTGACCCTGAAGGTGGACGAGCAGGGCGGTCTGGTGCCCGGCTACGAGCTGAAGATGAACAGCTACGACCTCGGCGTCGACATCGAGCTCTACGACGCGGTGCAGCGGCTGCGCTTCGAGCACCCGGAGGTCAAGGCCGTCGTCGTCACCGGCGGCATGGACCGGATGTTCTGCGCCGGCGCGAACATCCGCATGCTGGCCCAGAGCTCGCACGCGTGGAAGGTGAACTTCTGCAAGTTCACCAACGAGACCCGCAACGGCATCGAGGACGCCACGGCGCACAGCGGCCAGACCTATCTCGCCGCCCTCAACGGCACCGCGGCCGGCGGTGGCTACGAGCTGGCGCTCGCCTGTGAGCAGATCGTGCTCGTCGACGACGGCTCGTCGGCCGTTTCGCTGCCCGAGGTGCCGCTGCTCGGCGTGCTGCCCGGCACCGGCGGGCTCACCCGGGTCGTCGACAAGCGGCACGTCCGCAAGGACCGCGCGGACGTCTTCGCGACCAGGACCGAGGGTGCCCGCGGCGCCACCGCCGTCGAGTGGGGCCTGATCGACGAGACCGTCCCGCTGAGCCGGTTCGCCGACACTGTGCGCACCCGCGCCGAGGCGGCCGTCGCCGGCTCGACCCGCACCGGCGAGGGTGGCATCGTGCTGACCCCGCTGGCGCCCGTGGAGCAGGGGAACACCCTGCGCTACCGGCACGTCGAGGCCCGCCTGGACCGCGCGGCCCGCCGCGTCGACATCCTCGTCCACGGACCGGAGGCCGCGCCGCCCGCCGACGCCGCGGCCGCGCACGCGCAGGGCGTCGACTACTACCCGTTGGCGCTGGCCCGCGAGCTCGACCACCTGGTGCTGCACCTGCGTACCAACGAGCTGCAGCTGGGCACCTGGGTCCTGCGCACCCGCGGCGACGCGCAGCGCGTGCTGGCGTACGACGCGCAGCTCGACGAGTCGGCCGGCGACTGGTTCCTCGACGAGGTCCGGCACTACCTCAAGCGCACCTTCAAGCGGCTGGACGTTACGAGCCGGAGCCTGTTCGCCGTGATCGAGCCGGGCAGCTGTTTCGCCGGCTCGCTGCTCGAGCTCGCGTTGGCCTGCGACCGTCAGTACATGCTCGACGGCGTGCCCGAGGAGGAGCTGGCCGGCATCGACCCCGCCGCCGGCGCGGCGACAATCGCCGTCGGCCCGGCGAATGCCGGGCTGTTCCCGATGGGCAACGGGCTGACCCGCCTGCAGTCGCGTTTCTACGGCCGCGACGGCGAGATCGAGGAGGTCCTCGCGCGCACGGGCGAGCCGCTCGACGCCGCCGCGGCCATGCAGCTCGGCCTGGTCACCCTGGCCCCGGACGACCTGGACTGGGAGGAGGAGCTGCGCATCGCGCTCGAGGAGCGCGCCGCGCTGTCGCCGGACGCGCTGACCGGGATGGAGGCCAACCACCGGTTCGTCGGCCCGGAGACCGTGGAGACGAAGGTCTTCGGCCGGCTCACCGCCTGGCAGAACTGGATCTTCCTGCGGCCGAACGCCAGCGGCCCCGAGGGGGCGCTGCGCCGCTTCGGCAGCGGCACCCGGGCCGACTACGACACCGCCCGGGTGTGAGGAGCCTGTCATGAGCGAGCACGACGTCGACCTGCTGCTGGTCGGTGCGGGTCCGGTCGGCCTCTACGGCGCCTACTACGCCGGCGTACGCGGTCTGCGCACCGCGGTGATCGACTCCCTGCAGGAGCCGGGCGGCCAGATCACCGCGATGTACCCGGAGAAGCCCATCTTCGACGTCGCCGGGTTCCCGAGCGTGCGCGGTCGCGAGCTGGTCGACGGCCTGGTGCAGCAGGCAGCGCAGTACGACCCGCTGTACCTGCTCGGCCGCTCGGCGACGTCGCTGACCCGCCAGGACGACGGGCGGCTGCTGGTGGATACCGCCGACGGCACGCGGCTGCGCTGTGGCGCCGTCGTCCTCACCGGTGGCATCGGGACCTTCACCCCGCGCACGCTCCCGGCCGGTGAGGAGTTCCTCGACCGCGGGCTGGCCTACTTCGTCCCGAGGCTGGACGACTACGCCGGCAGCGACGTGGTCGTCGTCGGCGGCGGGGACAGCGCCTGCGACTGGACGCTGGCCCTGCTGCCGATCGCACGCAGCGTCACGCTCGTGCACCGCCGCAAGGCCTTCCGGGCGCATGCGGCCACCGTCTCCGCCGTGCTGGCGTCGGGGGCAGAGGTGCTCACCGACGCCGAGGTGACGCAGATGTTCGGTGCGGGCCGGCTCGACGCCGTCGAGGTGAGCGTCAAGGGCGCCGAGCCGCGCACGTTGCCCTGCCAGCGGGTCGTTGCCGCGCTCGGCTTTCTCGCCGACCTCGGCCCGATGCGCGAGTGGGGCCTGGAGCTGCACGACAACCGCCACGTCGTCGTCGACACCCGGATGCGGACCAACCTGCCCGGTGTCTACGCCGCCGGCGACATCACCGACTATGACGGCAAGGTGCGCCTGATCAGCGTCGGCTTCGGCGAGGTGGCGACCGCGGTCAACAACGCCGCCGTCGCCCTGGACCCGGAGGCCCAGCTGTTCCCGGGGCACTCGACCGACAACGCCCCCGTCCCGGTTCCCGCCGCCTGAGCGCTCGAAGGGAGCACAGCAGTGCCGTACGTCATCGCCGGTCCCTGCATCGATGTCAACGACAAGGCGTGCATGGACGAGTGCCCCGTGGACTGCATCTACGAGGGCGAGCGCAAGAGCTACATCAATCCCAAGGAGTGCATCGACTGCGGCGCCTGTGAGCCGGTGTGCCCGGTCGAAGCTATCTCGCAGGACCGCCGGGTGCCGGAGGAGCTGAAGCCGTTCATCGACGACAACCGGACCTTCTTCGTCGAGCCGCTCCCGGGACGGGACGCGCCGCTCGGCGCACCCGGAGGTGCACGCAAGGTCGGACCGGTCGGCGTCGACACGCCCTTCGTGGCGAGCTGGGAGGGCTGACGTGGAGGGGCTGCCCGCACGCGAGCTGACCGACGAGGAGCTCGAGCGGCAGGGCACGCACGCGCACGCCCTGCGCAACTGGGTCTTCCTGCACGGGACCGCAGAGCAGTACCAGCGGCACACCGAGCGGATGCTCGAGCTCGAGCAGGAGTACCTGCGCCGCCATCCCAAGCGCACCTGGCAGGGCGCGGGCGGCGACCCGGAGCAGGTCGACGAGGCGACCCGCCTGCGGCTGGCCCTGCGCAGCCTGCAGCGGCAGATCGACGCGATCCTCGCGGAGGGGGGCGACGCGCGCCCCGAGGACGAGGCGGACCCGCAGCGCGTCCGGCAGCTGCTCGACCGGGTCGCGGCCAACGGCGGCCGAATGCACAAACTCGAGCTCCATCAGGCCGCCCGCGAGCTGGGCGTGGGCCCGATCGCGCTGGCTCGGCTCTACCGCGGCGAGAAGGCGGTGTTGCGCACGGAGCGCGACCAGCGGGTGCTTCTCCGCGACGCCTGACTGCCGGTATCTGGCTGTCTGGCTGTCTGGCTGGCTGGTGGAGCAGCTTGATCGCGCCGCCCAGGTCAGGCCAGGTCGAAGACCACCCGGGCACACGCTCTGAGCGACCCGAGCGATGCCGGCGCCGTCTCGAGCAGCGCCGTCCGCCCGTCTGAATACTGAACGGTCAGCCCTCCCGGGAGCGTGCCGGAATGGTCCCAGCGCGGCGGGTGTCGGCGAGCCCATCCGGCGCGGTGGTCGGACTCCTGGCCCGCCGACGACTGTCAGACGACGGCTGGTGACCCCGCGTTGCCCATCGCCGGTCGCCCCCGCAAGTTCGGGTGCGGAGCCGTTCGGACAGGCCGGTTTCTTGCGGAGCCGAGCCAGGAAAAGATCTGGCTGTCCTGGTCAGAAAAAGCTGCTGGCAGCCCTTGCATCTCGAACACACGTTCGATACTCTGAGGGTATGGCGGAGGACCAGAGCGCAGCGGGCAGCCGGCCCGACGCTGCCCGCGCAGCGGAGTCTGCCCGCGCGGCCCGTGCGGCGGAGGCTGTGCGTATTGCGCAGGCCGCCGAGGAGCTGTGGGGATGTGCTGGTTTCCGGGAGGGGCTGGCCGGGTTGGCGCACTCCACCCAGGTGCAGGCCCGGCAGTTCGCCGTGGACATGCGCCTGTTGGCCGAGCTGGCCCGGCGGGTGCCGCGCAGCCGCTGGGACGAGCGTGGCTCGAGCCCGTGGATCTCCTTTCAGCGGGAGGTCGCGCTGGCCCGGTCCAGTTCGGATCAGGCGGCGCAGGCCGAGATCCGGGCGGCGTTGCGGCTGACCGGCCCGGCGTTGGCCACCACGATGGGGTTGCTGGAGGCCGGCCGGTTGACCGTGCCCCGCGCCCGAGTGCTGATCGCCGAGCTCGAGCACTACGACGACCAGCTCACCGCGCTGATCGACGCCGAGGTGGCCGAGCGGGCCGCCGGGCTACCGGCCTGGCGGATCCGGCAGGAGGTGCGCCGGGCCGCGGTGTGCCTGGACCCCGATGCCGCCGCCGCCCGGGTCGCGGCCAAGAACACCGACCGGGAAGTGACCTTCACCGCCGACGACGACGATCAGGCCAGCGTGCTGATCAGCGGCCCGGCGGTGCCCCTGACCCGCTGGTACAGCACCCTCGATGCCCAGGCCCGCGCGCTCAAGCAGGCCGGTGACCCGCGCACCCTGGCGCAGCTGCGGTTCGACCTGGCCACCAGCACCTACCCGTGTACCACCCACCGACCCGCCGACACCACCAGCCTGCCGACGCAGCCAGCACCGCCGCAGGCAGAACCGGCAGATGCCGCGGTCGACCGCCCGGTCCCGGCCCGTCCCGACACGCCCCCGGCCGCCCCGCTGCCGGTCGACGTTCCGCCGGTCGACGTTCCGCCGGTCGACGTTCCGCCGGTCGACGTTCCGCCGGTCGACGTTCCGCCGGTCGACGTTCCGCCGGTCGACGCTCCGGCGGCCGCCCTGATGCCGACAGTCCCGGCCCCGGCGCCG
>JBBDWV010000034.1 GCA_040902655.1 Mycobacteriales bacterium | reverse complement strand
TACCCAGACGGGACTCACACCCGCTGGCCTGATGCAGCTTGCAGGACGCAACATGAGGTCAAGCGTACGCTGCTGCACGCGCAAACGCATACACTGCGATCAGATCGTTGCGGCTTCCTGCTCACCCCGGTCGAAGCTGCCGCAGTGGCCTCGTCCAGCAGCACCGGGTAGTGGGAGGCCACCAGCCCGGTGCTGGTGGCGCTGACGAACGTCGCCCAGGGGTTGCTGCGGATGAGCCGCTTGACCTCCTCCGGCTCGTTCATCAGGTACCGCGGGGTGTGCCGCATCAGCTCGTCCTTCGTTGCAGGCGGGTGCGCACGGCGCTGCGCGCGCACAGGATGACAGCGAGCCCGCCGACGGCGGTGGCCCAGGTCAGGTGCTCGCCGAGCAGGAGGACCGCCCACGCGATGCTGAGAACGGGCTGCACGAGCTGCACCTGGCTGACCTGGGTCATGGGGCCGATCGCCAGTCCCCGGTACCAGGCGAAGAAGCCCAGGTACATGCTCACGACGGACAGGTAGGCGAACGCCAGCCACTGGGTCCCGGTGCCGGTCGGCGGCGCCTGCGTGACGGAAACGGCCGTCAGCACGAGCATGAGCGGCGCGGCGAGCAGCAGCGCCCACGAGACGGTCTGCCACGCGCCGAGCTCTCTGGCCAGCAGACCGCCTTCTGCGTAGCCGACGGCCGCGGCCAGCACCGCTGCAAGCAGCAGGACGTCGGCGTGGTGCAGCGGCCCGAGGCCGCCGTTCTGCACCACCGCGAACGTCACGACGGCGAGGGCACCCAGGGTCGCGAACAACCAGAACGACACTGGCACGCGCTCCTTCCCACGCAGCACGGCCATGACCGCGGTGGCTGCCGGCAGGAGGCCGATGACCACAGCCCCGTGGCTGGCCGGCGCCTGCGTCATCGCGTACGAGGTCAGCAGCGGGAAGCCGACGACGACGCCCCCGGCGACCACTCCCAGGCGGAACCACTGGCTGCCGCCCGGCACGGTCTGCCGGAACCGGATCAGCGCGATCGCGGCCAGCGCCGCGGCGACGACCGCACGCCCGGCCCCGATGAACAGCGGCGACAACCCGTCGTGCGTCGCGACCCGGGTGAGCGGCACGGTGAGGGAGAACGCGGCCACTCCCAGCAGCCCCCAGCCCAGACCGGACGGGGAACGACCGGGAGCCGCGGGTAGCGCCGGGGCCGTCCGCGCGATAGCGCTACTCTGGTGTGTCATGGCCAACGATAGTGCAGGTCGCATCGTCGTGGCACTGCGGGACTGGATCGCCGCTGCGCCGCCGGGGGCGCAGCTGCCGTCGAACCGCTCGCTGGTGCTCGCGCACAGCGCCAGCCCGGTCACCGTGCAGAAGGCGATCCGTCAGCTGGCCGCGCTCGGCCTGGTCGAGAGCCGACCGGGCGTCGGGACGTTCGTACGCACCGTCCGGCCGTCGCGACCGGCCGACCACGGGTGGCAGACGGCGGCGCTGGGCGCTGGTCGATCCCGGCTGTCCGGGCTGTCCTCGACCCAGCGCGCAGCGGGGCCGGACGCGATCGCGCTGCACTCCGGCTACCCCGGCAAGGACCTGCTCCCCGAGCGCCTGGTCCGGGCGGCGCTGGGCCGGGCGGCCCGGAGTGAGGCTGCCATGACGCGTTCCCCCGCGGCTGGCGTGCCAGAGCTGCAGTCGTGGTTCGCCAGTCAGGTGGCCGCTGGCGCGCCGGTGGGTGTGGCGCCGCCGACGGCCCGCGACGTGCTCGTCATCGCCGGCAGCCAGAGCGGGCTGAGCTCGATCTTCCGTGCCGTCGTCGGCCCCGGCCAGCCGCTGGTGGTCGAGTCCCCGACCTACTGGGGCGCTCTCCTTGCCGCGGAGCAGGCCGGCGTCATTCTGGTCCCCGTGCCGACCGGCGCGGACGGTCCGGACCCCGACGACGTCGACCGTGCGTTCGCAGAGACGGGGGCGCGGGCGTTCTACGCGCAGCCGACCTTCGCCAACCCGACCGGCGCGCAGTGGTCGGCCACGACCGGCCGGGCCGTGCTCGACGTCGTCCGGGCGCACCGGGCGTTCCTCGTCGAGGACGACTGGGCGCACGACCTGGGCATCGACGCCGAGCCCAGGCCCCTGGTCGACCAGGACGACGACGGCCACGTCATCCACCTGCGGTCACTCACCAAGAGCGTCTCGCCCGCGCTGCGGGTCGCCGCGCTGATCGCCCGCGGCCCGGCCCGGGACCGGATCCTGGCCGACCGGGCCGCCGAGACGATGTACGTCAGCGGCGTGCTGCAGGCGGCAGCGCTCGAGGTCGTCAACCACCCCGGTTGGACGTCGCACCTGCGCCGCATGCGCGTGCAGCTCCGCACCCGCCGGGACCTGCTCCTGGACAGCGTTCACGCGCACGCGCCGCAGGTCCTCGTCGAGCACGTCCCGCTCGGCGGTCTGAACCTGTGGGCCAGGCTGCCCGACGGCACCAACGTCGACCACCTCGTCCGCGAGAGTGCCTCTCGCGGACTGCTCGTCGCGTCGGGCAGCGAGTGGTTCCCAGCGGAGCCGCCCGGCGCGTACGTCCGCCTCAACTTCTCGGCCGAAGATCCCGGACGCTTCGCCCAGGCCGGCGAGGTACTCGGCGCGGCGCTACGCGCCCTGGCGTAGCCGACCCTCGACCGGATCGCTGCGGGCGCGCCCCAGCTGGGCTGGCAGCTGCTCGCCTTCGTCGTAGCGCCCTGCATGCCATTCCTGCTGCACGCTGTGGCGCCAAAGGCAACCAAACTGGCACCATCGCGCTGCGCCAGCAGGAACACAAGAGGCCGTTTCCGCAGGTCAGGCTATGTGGGGCGGGTGGGGCTCGAACCCACGACCGAGGGATTATGAGGCGGGAAAACCCGGTCCCCTTTCGTGTCGTCGAGTGACGTTCTTGCAGGTCAGGGCAGGTGCAGTGTGACACGCAATTCCCTCGGGTGCCACGGCGTGTCGCCGAGTTTGTGAGCAATTTGTGAGCAAGAACCCAGCCCATTTCTCGGTCAGAACCTTGCCCCGCACTGCTGACTTCTCGCGTTCATCTCGACTGGCGGTGGCCGCCCGCCGCCCATCAGTCAAGGGGATTGGGGTCGCTCCGAGCCTCCAAGTGTTCCTCATATACGCATGTTCGCGCGCGCCCGAACGATCGCTCATCTCGAGAAGCGGATGCTGGGGTTCGCTGTGCCGCGCCACGCGTCGGAGGAGGCCGGCGTCGGGATCGGTGTCTGCAGAACGAGCGGTACTCGTTCTGCAGTAGTTCACGACGGCCAAGGCCAGGCGCTACGTTCTGCTCGTTCCTGAACCCGAATCCACCGTCTCGTGATCGCGTGATTCAGCGGGCGGCTTGTTGATCTTGA
>JBBDWV010000033.1 GCA_040902655.1 Mycobacteriales bacterium | reverse complement strand
CAAAACCCCAGGTCAGCGAGCTACAACCCGACCAAGATCACGTAACTTCGGTCTAGGTGCTCCTGACCCTCAGCGCCCTTCGGTCGTAGCGTCCACCCGTGCTCGGCGAGGAACAGCCACGTCATCCGTCGGGGTACCCGGTCGCACCGCCTGTGGGCGCACACCGGGCCCTCGACAACGCCGTCGAGGATGAAAATGGCACCACCTGGTACGTCGGCCCATGGCGCCTTGAACGTTGGGACGGCCAGCGATGGGTGCCCGTAACCACGACGGAGGCGATAGAGGAACGGGACACCTTCGTGCTGTCGGGTCCGTACTGGCCGCCGCCGCCGCCTCATCTCCGTCGAGGGGTCGGCGCATACGTCGAAGTCGATGCCGCGAGGGACGACGAATAGGTGCTCTTTTCGCTCGGTAGGAGCCGCTGAGCCAGCGCAGTAGGCGAGAACCGCCAGTACCGTGCGGTTGCTGAGGTCAGCGGCGACGGTGCCGCTGCCTGTCGCCGCAGCCCGGCGTGTCGCCGGGTGCCGTCGGTCGTGGATGTCAGGGTGCCGCCGAAGCTGAGCAAGATCTTCGGAACATCAACAGGACCCTGGCCCTGTGGATGTTCCGAAGATTTTGGTCTCGTGTCCGCCCGGGCTGGGCGAGCTGACCTCGGTGCCAGCGCCCCCGCCCAGGCGGGCGCTGCTGGCACCGAGAACAGGTGTGGGCGTGGGCGTGGCCGGACCTCGTCGGTGGCGTTCTCGGCACTCGCGACTCAGTCCTCCGCGATGTATCCCGTCTTCGGGTCGATCATGGAAAGGAAGGTGCGGATGGCCTTCCGGTGCTCCTCCACAGGGAGGTCCGGTGCACCGCTGGACCCGAAGCCGTAGTGCCGATTTGGCCCGCTCACCCAGTGGTAGTGGGTCCCGCCGTCTCCGCCGTCTCGAACGGCGAAGACCTCCCCGTCGACGTCAAGCGTGAGCAGCACCGGCCCCGACCGGCCCTCGTCGCCGCGGTACACGCCGGGCACCGCACCGCCGCCGGCCTCGTCATCGCTCGCGGCAGCGTCCATCGGGGTCAGCATCGGCGGCCCTCAGCCGGACGTCCAGCGAATACCTGACGAAGCAACCCGTGCCTGCTACACCGCTCCCAGGTAGACCCACCGGCCCCCGTCACGGACGAACCGGCTGCACTCCTCCAGGACCCCGCCCCGCGCGTGCGCCCGGAAGTGCACCTCACCCTCGACGTCGAGCAGCCCACCGGAGGAGTCCAGCACCTCCAGTCGCAGCCATCCCGAGCCCGTCTCGACCGTCGACGGTCGCATCGTCGGATGCCATGTACGCAGCAGGTAGTCGGCGTCACCGATCGCGAAAGCCGTGTAGCGAGACCGCATCAGCGCCTCAGGCGTAGGCGCTGCGGCACCGCGGTGGTAGCGCCCGCAGCAGTCGTCGTACGAGGCCGACAGGCCGCACGGGCAGCTCACGCGTTCCCGTCCCCGCGCTCGGCGAGGACCTCCGCCAGCTGCAGCTCCTGCGGCGTCAGGATGATCTGAGCAGCACCGCACCTACGTGCTGGGTTGCGGCACCTCGACGTCCGGGCAGTCGACCTCGGGGTTGACACCGAGATAGTTGAGCGGCCCGGCGACGACGGTCAGGGCCACCGTGCCGGCCTGGGCGCAGTCGACGTCACTCCTCAGGTAACCGCGCTGCACGACGGCAGCGACGCCGGCAACCAGCCAGAGGACAAGAAGGAGGGATCCGATGCGCATGCCGCTGTGATGCCCGACGAGATCACCGTGAACCGTGCAGCCGGCTCGGCCCTCAGGCGGGGACCGGCGTGGGGCTCGGGCTCGGCTGGACCGTGAGCGGAGCGGGCGAGGCACTGCGCGAGGCGGCCGGCGAGGCAGTCGACGAGTCGGTGGGCGTGGGCGAGGGGGCGGCGCTGCCCGGTGTCGGCGACGGCGCGGGCTTCGCCGACCGGCTGGGCGTCGTCGTGTCCGAGCCGGTGTCGCCGGTCGGGGCGTCGGTCCCCGGCGCACTGCTGCCGGCGGGGAAGACGTGGGTGCCGCCGTAGAGATGGACGGACATGCCGACCGAGATGTTGTCCAGCAGCCACTTGGCGTCGGCGCGAGGGACGCGCACGCAGCCGTGACTGGCCGGCCGCGCCGGAACGCTGTTCGAGCCGTGGATGGCCCAGCCGCGGTAGAAGTACTGCGGGTCGTACAGCGTGCCGAGGTCGGCCTCGCGCACACCGACGATGCGGCGCTCCACCTTGTACCAGCCGACCGGCGTCAGCGCCTTGGCCTTGCTGCCGTCCTTCTGCGCGTAGGTCGCGCCGTTGCCGGAGCTGATCGGCAGGATGCGCTGCACGGCGCCGCCCTTGACGACGTAGAGCACCTGCTTGGTGAGATCGATCTCGACCCGGTTGCTGGGTCCGGAGTCCTTCAGCACCGGCTTCTTCGGGGCGGAGAGCGCCTGCAGGGTGGCTGCTCCGATCGTGCCGTCGGCGCCCAGCCCCTGCACCTTCTGGAACGCCATGACGGCGCTACGGAAGGCCGGGCCGCGCCGGCCGTCGGCAACGCCCAGGTAGTAGCCGAGGTCGGCAAGGGTCCGCTGGGCGGCGGCGACGTCGTAGCTGGGCGTGGCGGGGGCGGCCGGCGACCGCTCCAAAACCGGCTCCGCGCTCGGTTCCGCGCTCGGCTCGGCGACCTCGGTCGGCAGCGCCGCCGGCTCGGTCTCGACGATCGGCGGGGCCGGCGGTGCGGCCGCCGCGTCGAGCACGACGGAGGACGAGCCACCGGTGCAGGCGGTCAGCGTCAGCGCGAGTGCGGTCAGCCCCACGAGTGTGGTCAGCGGGCGGCGGTGCACAGATCTCCTCGGGGCAGCACGGCGTCGTCGAAGGGTACGGACGCAAGGGGTCGCCGCGTGGTTGCGTGGCAACCCACGGTAACCCGCGAGGTGGGCATCGTCGCCGGCCGCCACACCCTGGTGACGGATGTCTACCCTGTGCGGATGGCCCCACGTACCGCCACCGCCGAGCGCGTGGACCGGTCCGCGCTGCTGGAGTTCCTGCGGCCACGACACCGTGCGCTGCTGGGAACGACCCGGCGCGACGGCCGGCTGCAGCTGTCCCCGGTCACCTGCGGCGTCGATGCGGACGGCCGCGTCGTCGTCTCCACCTACCCGTCCCGGGCCAAGGTCGCCAACGCCAGGCGTGACCCGCACGTGGTGCTCTGCGTGCTGTCTGACGAGTGGGACGGCCCGTGGGTGCAGGTGGAGGGCAGCGCCGAGGTGCTGGACCTGCCCGAGGCCCTCGATCCGCTGGTGGACTACTTCCGGGCCATCTCCGGCGAGCACCCGGACTGGGACGAGTACCGCGCCGCGATGCAGCGCCAGGGCAAGTCGCTGGTCCGGGTGACCGTCGAGCAGTGGGGCCCGGTCGCCACCGGTGGCTTCCCGCCCGGCCGCTAGCAAGGCGGCAGCCTGTTCGGGGACACGGCGCGCTGTCCAAGGACCCGGCGCGCTGTCCAAGGACCCGGCGCGCTGTCCAAGGACCCGGCGCGCTGTCCAA
>JBBDWV010000032.1:91129-116689 GCA_040902655.1 Mycobacteriales bacterium | reverse complement strand
GTCGACCCGGTTCAGCCCGTCGACCCGGTTCAGCCCGTCGACCCGGTTCAGCCCGTCGACCCGGTTCAGCCCGCCGACGGGGGCCGGCCGCTGCCCCCGCCTGCTCCGTAGCGCGGTCACGCAGTCCTTCAGCGGGCGAAGCCGCGTCTCCCGCGGCCTGTCGGCCACGCCGGACAGTCACCGCGACGCCGGCATCGTGTGCTGTCACCCCCGCGCCGCCGAATCCCCGCGCCGCCGAATCCCCGCGCCACCGAATCCCCGCGCCACCGAATCCCCGCGCCGCCCAACCCCCGCGCCACCGAATCCCCGCGCCGCCCAACCCCCGCGCCGCCCAACCCCCGCGCCGCCCAACCCCCGCGCCCCGCGACAGCCACCGCGGGAGATGACCCGCCGCCTCAGCGCCCGGCGAAGACCGGCATCTGCTTGGCCAGGAAGGACCGCACTGCGCCCGCGTGGTCGGCCGTACCGCCCGCCCGCGCCTGCAGCTCGTCCTCCTTGGCCAGCGCCTCGGTGAGCGTCGAGTTCGCGCCGTACGCCACGGACTCCTTGATGCAGGCGTACGCGGCGGTCGGGCCGCCGGCCAGCCGCGTCGCCAGCTCCACCGCCGCCGGCAGCACCTGGTCCGCCGCCACCACCGCGTTCAGCAGCCCCATCTCCAGCGACTGCTCGGCGGTGAACGGCTCGGCCAGCAGCAGCAGCGCGGTCGCCCGTCCGGCCCCCACCAGTCGCGGCAGCGTCCACGACAGCCCGGAGTCCGCGGTCAGCCCGATCCCCGCGAACGCCGTGGTGTAGCGGGCCCCCGCCGCGCCGATCCGGAAGTCGAGCGTGCAGGCCAGCCCCAGGCCGGCGCCGGCGGCGGTGCCGTTGATCGCGGCGATCGTCGGGATCGGCAGCTCCGCCAGCATCGTGACCAGCGGGTTGAAGTGGTCGCGCACCGTCCGCAGCGGCGCGTCGTCGCCGGAGGCCAGCAGCTCGGCGTGCTCGCGCAGGTCCTGCCCGACGCAGAACGCCCGGCCGGAGCCGGTCAGCACCAGGGCGCGTACCGCCGGGTCGTCGCGCACGGCGGCCACCGCCTCCAGCAGCGCCAGCTTGGCCGCGACGGTGAGCGCGTTCATGCCCTCGGGGCGGTTGAGGGTGATCGTCGCGACGGCGCCGGTGCGCTCGAGCAGGACCAGGTCGGACACGGCGGAGGCCTCTCACTACGGGACTGTCGGGGGCGGCGCGAGCAGGATGGCACGCCCGGCCAGGGTGCCCGGCTTCCCCTCCGGCCCGGCCGTACGGGACACTGGTGCTCAACGCGCGTCCCGGTCCCGGGGCGTGCGCGGCGCGACGTGGGAGGTTGGCCATGGCGGCGATGAAGCCGCGGACGGGCGATGGTCCGCTGGAGGTCACCAAGGAGGGCCGCGGCATCGTCATGCGCGTCCCGCTCGAGGGCGGTGGCCGGCTGGTCGTCGAGCTGAACGCCGACGAGGTGCAGTCCCTCGCCGAGGCCCTCCGGGCCGTCCTCGCCTAGCGTGCCGCCCGCCCGCCGCCGCGCCGCGGCGGACCGCTTCCCCGCCACCGGCCTCCCGCAGGTCGTCCTGGCCGCCGACGTCCCGGACGCGGCGGTGCTGGCGCTGCCGACGGTCGCGCAGGACGGTGCCGCCCGACTGGCCGGCGCGACGCCGGCCCACCTCGAGAAGCTGCCCGGCGCCGACACGCTGCCGGACGCCGCGGACCTGCCCGACCTCGCGGGGCTGCTCGAGCGCGAGCAGGCCAAGGGCGCGGCCGGGGAGATCGTCGCCGTCCCGGTCATCGGGCCGGGCCGGCCCACCCCGGTCATCGGGGCGGCCCCGGTCGCCGTCCCGGTCACCGGGGCGGGCCGGTCCGAGCGGGTGCTGCTGGTCGGTACCGGCGACGGCTCGCCCGGCGACCTGCGCAAGGCCGGCGCCGCGCTGGCCCGCCGGGCCCGGGATTCCGCCTCGCTGACCGTCGACCTGCGCGCGGCCACCCCCGACGGCGCCGGCCTGCGCGGGCTGGTCGAGGGGCTCACGCTCGGCTCGTACTCCTTCAGCCGCAAGGCCGAGCCCAAGGCGCGGGCGCTGCAGACCATCACCCTGGTCGGGCCGACCGACTCCACGGTGCTCGACGCCGCGCTGGCCGTCGCCCGCGCCACCGCCGCCGCCCGCGACCTGGTCAACACGCCCTCGCTGGAGAAGACCCCCGACTGGCTGGCCGGCGCCGCCAAGGACCTGCTCGCCGACCTCGACGTCCGCGTGCTGGACGAGAAGGCGCTGGCCAGCCGGGGCTTCGGCGGCATCCTCGGCGTCGGGCAGGGCTCCACCCAGCCGCCGCGGCTGATCGAGGCGACCTACGACGGGGGCGGCTCGCGGCACGTCGTCCTGGTCGGCAAGGGCATCACCTTCGACACCGGCGGCCTGTCGCTCAAGTCCAACGACGGCATGCTCGCGATGAAGACGGACATGGCCGGCGCCGCCGCGGTCCTGGCGACCCTGCGGGCGGTCGCCGACCTCAGGCTGCCGCTCAGGGTGACCGTGCTCGTCGCCGCCGCCGAGAACATGCCCTCCGGCACTGCGCAGCGCCCCGGCGACGTCCTCACGCAGTACGGCGGCCGCACCGTCGAGGTGCTCAACACCGACGCCGAGGGGCGCCTGGTGCTGGCCGACGCCCTCGCGTACGCCGACCGGGACCTGAAGGCGGACGTTCTCGTCGACCTGGCCACCCTCACCGGCGCGATGCCGGTCGCGCTCGGCAAGCGGCACGCCGGGCTGTTCGCCTCCGACGACGCGCTGGCCGCGCAGCTCGAGGCCGCGGCGGCCGCCTCCGGCGAGCCGCTCTGGCGGATGCCGCTGGTCGAGGACTACCGGGTCGCGCTGGACTCGCCGATCGCCGACCTGCGCAACATCGGCCAGCCCACGCTCAAGCTGCAGGGCGGTTCGATCACGGCGGCGCTGTTCCTGCGCGAGTTCACCGGCGGCCGCCCGTGGGCGCACCTGGACATCGCCGGGCCGGCCATGGCCGGCGGCGACGAGGACGAGAAGACCAAGGGCGGCACCGGCTACGGCGTGCGGCTGCTGACCGCCTGGCTGACCGAGCTGTCCGCGGTGCCGGTGCGGCGGGCCCGGCGGAGCGCCTGAGGAGGGTCAGGCGGTGACGGCGGCGACCAGCAGGCCCGCCCCCACGGGTACGGCCGCGGTCACCAGGCGGGGCTCCTCGCGCAGCGCCTTGGCCAGCTCGCGCTGGGCGACCGCCTCTCCGTCGCGGGCGGACGGCTCGGCGACCCGGCCGCTGCCGAGGGCTCCGGCGAACACGAGCAACCCGCCCGGCCGCAGCAGCCGCAGGGCGGCGCCCACGTAGTCGGCGTTCTCGGAGCGGTTCGCGTCGCAGAACAGCAGGTCGTACGCCCGGTCGGACAGCCGCGGGACCACCTCCAGCGCGCGACCGTGGATCAGCCGGGCCCGGCCGGTCGGCACGCCGGCCTCGGCCAGCGACGTCTTGGCCAGCCGCTGGTGCTCGCCTTCGCAGTCCACCGACGTCAGCACGCCGTCCGGGCGCATCCCGGACAGCAGGCACAGCGAGGACACGCCGGCGCCGGTACCCAGCTCGATCACGGCTCTGGCGCTCGCGGCGGCGGCGAGCAGCCGCAGCAGCTGGCCGGTCGCGGGGTCGACGGCGCCGACCCCCACCTCGGCCGCCCGCTGCCGGGCGGCCAGCAGCGCAGGCTCCTCCGGCTGCCAGCCGGCCAGCCACTCGGCCATGGCCTTGCCCTCGAGCGGCCCTCCACCCTTGCCCTGCGTCGTCCTGCCCGGCTCGATGACGGCCTCCCAGTGCTGGCGGGCCCACCCGGACCCGGTCGGCGGCAGCCTAACGGGGAACGGCGGCGTCCCGGCCGGCGTTGGACGACAGGAACGGTGTGCCGGCGCAGGAATGCGTGGCCGGCACAGGCGGCGCTTCACGTGCGCTTCACAGGGAGGCTGGGCACCATGTCGGTAGCAGGCCTGCTCGAGCCGGCCGGCCCGACCGCGTTGCAGGGAGGTGCACCCGCCGTGCCACCAGCCTCCGCCGTGCCGCCGGCCTCCGACGGGCCCCGGCCCGCCGACGCGCCGCACGCCGCCCACGCCTCCTGGACGCCGCCCAGCTGGGACGACGTGGTACGCACCCACTCCGTGCGCGTCTACCGGCTGGCCTACCGGCTGACCGGGAACCCGCACGACGCCGAGGATCTCACCCAGGAGGTCTTCGTCCGGGTGTTCCGGTCGCTGTCGAGCTACACGCCGGGCACCTTCGAGGGCTGGCTGCACCGGATCACGACCAACCTGTTCCTCGACACGGTCCGCCGCAAGGCCCGGATCCGCTTCGACGCCCTGCCCGACGACGCCGAGCGGCTGCCGAGCCGGGACCGCGGCCCGGCCCAGCTCTACGACGAGACGCACTTCGACCACGACGTGCAGGCCGCCCTCGACGCGCTGCCGCCGGACTTCCGCGCCGCCGTGGTGCTCTGCGACCTCGAAGGGCTGTCGTACGAGGAGATCGCCGCGACGCTCGGCGTCAAGATCGGTACCGTCCGCAGCCGGATCCACCGCGGGCGGTCGCAGTTGCGGGCCGCGCTGGCCCACCGGGCGCCGGCTCCGGCCGAGGCGAGCCAGGCGCGGGACCGCTCGTGACCGGTGGGTGCCTCGGCGAGACCGCCGCCGCGTTCGTCGACGGCGAGCTCGACCACGGCGCCCGCGAGCGGGCCCTCCGGCACCTGACGCACTGCCCGGGCTGCCGCGCCGAGGTGGACGCCCAGCGCCGGCTCAAGGCGCAGCTCTTCTCGCTGGCGGCCACCCCCGCCCCAGCGCAGGACCTGACCGTACGGCTGCTCGCCCTGACCGCGGCCGGCCCCGACAGCCGCCGGCCGGCCGGACCCTCCCGCCCCGTCTCGCTGCGCCGCGCCGCAGGCCCGCGCGGCACCCGCCCAGCGGGCCGCCGCGCCGCCCGTCGCCGTACGGCCGCCGGCTCGGCGCTGCTCGCCCTCGGTGCCGTCGCCGTCGTGCTCGGCGGTCCACAGGGGCCGGTCACGACGCCGGTGGACCCGGCCACCGACTCCTTCGTCGTCCAGCACGTCGACACCACCAACCAGGTCCCGCGGGTGCTCGAGGCGCAGCTGACCGGCGGGGGCCCCGGGAACGCCAGGTGAGCCCGTGCCGGCTGCTCTGCGCGGCCGTCGGTGCCGGGATGCTGCTCACCGCGCTTCCCGCGTTCGCCGCGCTCGAGAGCGGCTCGGAAGAACGCCGCACGGCAGCAGCCGACCCGGCAGCACCCGGCACGGCCGAGGGCCGGGCGCTGGCCCTGCTGGAACGCGCCGCGCAGGCGGGCCGGCGGCTGACCTGGACCGGCACCCAGTACACCGCCAGCTGGCGGCGGGACGCGGCCGACAGCGCGCTGGTCGAGCTGCACCACGACCCGGCCACCGGTCCCGTCCTCACCGGCGGCGACGACGGACAGCAGTCCGCGGCCGGCCTCACGCCGCTGCTCGATCCGCGGATGCTCTCCCGGCTGGCGGGCGCGTTCGCCCTGTCGATCGTCGGCCCCGGCCGGTGCACCGGTCGCGACGCCTGGATCGTCGAGGCCCAGCGCCCGAACGGGCAGGTGGCCGGCCGCTTCTGGATCGACCACGCCAGCGGCTTGTTGCTGCGCCGGGAGGTGTTCGACGACGCGGGTCGCCGGGCCCGCAGCAGCGCCTTCATCGACCTCGCGGTCACCGAGTCCGGGACCACGTCCGGCCGGCCGGCCATGACGGCGCGTACCGGCGGCGAACGGCCGGCCGGCGCCGCCGTGGAGCGGCTGCGCCACGCCGGCTGGTACGTCCCGGACAGCCTGCCCGGGGGCTTCCGGCTGCTCGAGACCCGGCTGTCCGGTGTCGTCCTGCAC
The DNA here is from genome assembly GCA_040902655.1 of Mycobacteriales bacterium. Lineage (NCBI taxonomy): Bacteria > Bacillati > Actinomycetota > Actinomycetes > Mycobacteriales > Mycobacteriales bacterium. Next base: position 110,776 of record JBBDWV010000032.1, on the reverse strand, counting down.
CTGGCCTACACCGACGGGCTCAGCACCCTGTCACTGTTCGCGCAGGCCGGCGGGCTCGGCAGCGCGCCGCCGGCCGGCTTCTCCGCCGAGCAGGTCGACGGCGCTCCGGTCTGGGTGCACGCCGCCACTCCGGAGCGGGTCGTCTGGTCCGGCGGCGACCGGGTCTGGACCCTGGTCTCCGATGCCCCCGACGATGCCGTACGCGCCGCTGTCGCCGCGCTGCCGCGCGACCAGGCTCCGGACGGTGGGGTGCGGGCGCGGCTGGGCCGCGGCCTGGCGCGGCTCGCCGGGATGCTCAACCCCTTCGGGTGAGACTTGACGGGAACTTCACAGCCGGTGGGGAAGACTGCCCGTGAGGACGGCCCCACGTCAGCCCCCGACCCCGGAGGACACCTCCCTGTGACCGACCCCCGCGTCCAGCCCGACGTCGAGCCGGGCGTTCCCGGCGCCAGCAGCCCGCCGTCCAGCAGCCCGCTGTCCAGCAGCCCGCTGTCCAGCACCCCGCCGCCCAGCCCCTGGTGGTCGCGCCCGGACGACCCAGTGGATGACCCGTCGGCCGCAGCGCCGGCCCCCTCACCGGACGACCCGCCGACCCAGCCGCCGTACGGCAGTCGCTGGCCCGGCGGTTCCGAGTCCCCGCGGCCGCCGGTGGCCGACCCGTGGAGCCGGCCCACGACGCACGCGACGTTCCCGTCGGGAGCGCAGCCGTGGGGTCAGCCGGCCGGCCCACCCGGCACCGGGCGGGACGCAGCCACGGGCTCCCGCCGCCGGCTGGGCACCGCGGCGGCGGTACTCGTCACCGCGCTCCTCGCCGGCACTGCCGGGGGAGTCGTCGGTGCCCGCACCTCCGGCGGCGGCGGGCTGCTCGATCCCGGCGCCAGCCTGGGCACCGGCGGCAGCAGCAGCGCCACCGTCGACCGGGCCCCCGACTCCGTCGCCGGCATCGCCGCGAAGGTCATGCAGAGCACGGTGAGCATCGCGGTCAGCGGCGGCCGCGGGAACGGCACCGGTTCCGGTGTGGTGCTGCGCAGCGACGGCTACATCCTGACCAACAACCACGTGGTCGAGGCGGCCGCGGACGGCGGCCGGATCACCGTGACGCTGGACGCGGGGGAGCGGGAGCTGCCCGCCGACATCGTCGGGCGCGACCCGGTCACCGACCTGGCCGTCCTGCGGGTCCGTAGCGACCGCGACCTGCCGGCGGCGGCCCTGGGCAGGTCACGGGAGCTGGTCGTGGGGGACCCGGTCGTCGCCATCGGCTCCCCGCTCGGGCTGTCCGGGACCGTCACCACCGGCATCGTCAGCGCGCTCAACCGGACCGTCGACGTGCCGTCGCAGGACGGCACCCGCAACCCGCTGTTCAACGCCATCCAGACCGACGCGGCGATCAATCCGGGCAACTCCGGCGGGGCCCTGGTCAACGCCCGCGGGGAGGTCATCGGCATCAACTCCGCCATCGCCACCCTCGGCGGGGGCGGCCTCGGCGGGTCGCAGAGCGGTGGCAGCATCGGGGTCGGCTTCGCGATCCCGATCGACGAGGCGCGGTCGGTGGCCGAGGAGATCATCCGTACCGGCCGGGCGACCCATCCGAGCATCGGCGTGTCGGCGCAGACCGTCTCGGGGCAGGACCGTCAGGGTGCGCTGGTGCGGAACCTGACCCCCGGCGGCGGCGCCGCGCGGGCCGGCCTCGAGCCCGGTGACCTCATCGTCAAGGTGGACGACAAGGAGATCAGCAGCGTCGACGAGCTGATCCTGGCCATCCGCAAGCACAAGATCGGCGAGACCATCACGCTCGGCTACCTGCGCGGTGGCCGCAGCTCGACCGCCGAGGTCGTCCTGCAGGACCTGCCGCGGAACTAGCGGGTGGACAGCCGGTGGCGACCGCCTCGCCCGCGGCCGGCGGCCGTACGCTGATCTCGTGTTCGACACGCTGGGCTGGGGCGAGCTGCTGGTCCTGCTCGTCCTGGCGCTGTTCGTCTTCGGGCCGGACCGGCTGCCGGGGATGGCCGCGGACGCCGGACGCACGCTGCGCAACCTGCGGGGCTACGTCAAGGGGATGACCGACGACCTCAAGGCCGACCTCGGCCCGGAGCTCGGCGACGTCGACCTGGCCTCGCTGCACCCGCGCACGTTCGTGCAGAAGCACCTGTTCGGCGACGACGAGGAGCTGGACCCGGCCGTGGGACGGCCCCGGACCCGGGCCGGTGCGCCGTTGGGCGAGGGTGAGCCGGCGCCCTGGGATCCCGACACCACCTGAGCGGCGGGTGGCGGCTCAGCGACCGGCGGGGGACAGGCCGAGTGACATCCCGGCCAGCCCGCGCGGCTTGCCGGCCAGCGACTCGGTGATGTCGAGCAGCGCCTTGCTCGCCGTCGACGACGGGTCGGCCAGCACCAGCGGCTGGCCGCTGTCGCCGCCCTCGCGCAGCCGTACGTCGATCGGGATCTGGCCGAGCAGGGGTACGGGGGCGCCGAGCCGCTGGGCCAGGCTGGCGGCGACGGCGGCCCCACCACCGGAGCCGAAGACGTCGATCTTCTCGTCGCAGTGCGGGCACTCGAGGTAGCTCATGTTCTCGACCACGCCGGTGATCCGCTGATGGGTCTGCAGCGCGATGGAGCCGGCCCGCTCGGCGACCTCCTGGGAGGCCAGCTGCGGTGTCGTGACGACGAGGATCTCCGCGCCCGGGACCAGCTGGGCGACCGAGATCGCGATGTCGCCGGTGCCCGGAGGCAGGTCCATCAGCAGCACGTCGAGGTCGCCCCAGTAGACGTCGGACAGGAACTGCTCCAGAGCACGGTGCAGCATCGGCCCCCGCCAGACGACGGGCGTGTTGTCCTTGGTGAACATGCCGATCGAGATGACCTTCACCCCGTGCGCCTCAGGCGGCATGATCATCGACTCGACCTGGGTGGGGCGGTGCGTGACACCGAGCATGCGCGGCACGCTGAAGCCGTAGATGTCGGCGTCCAGGACGCCGACGTTCAGCCCCTTCTGCGCCATCGCGGCGGCCAGATTCACGGTGACGCTGGACTTGCCCACGCCGCCCTTGCCGGAGGCCACCGCGAAGACCTTGGTCAGCGAACCCGGCTGGGCGAAGGGGATCTCGCGCACCGGGTTGTCGCCGCGCAGCAGCGTCTGCAGCTCCTGACGCTGCTCGCTGCTCATGACGTCGAGGTCGACGTCGACCCGCGTGACCCCCGGCAGTGCGGTGACCGCGGTGGTGACCCGCTCGGTGATGGTGTCCTTCATCGGGCAGCCGCTGACCGTCAGGTAGATCCCGATGCGAACGGTGCCGTCGGCGCCCACCTCGGCGGATTTGACCATGCCCAGCTCGGTCACCGGGCGGCGGATCTCCGGGTCGATCACCGTCGACAGCGCGGCCGTCAGCTGCTCGGCGGAGGGCAGTTCGCTGGGCGGTGCAGTGGTCAAGAGAATCCTTCGAGGAAGGCCGGCGGGACAGCTCGTGCGGGGGCACAGGCGATTCCATCGTACGTCCGCGCCCGGGTCGCTCGGCGGTCCGGCGTGGGCCGCCGAGCTCGCTGCGCCCGCTCGTACGTGGTCGGCGGGCCGGTGCGTGTCCCGCGGCGCATCCGTGGTTCCAGGCGTGTACGTGTGTCCCTCGGCCGGTCCGTTCCCTCGGCGGGTCCGTGGTTTCAGGCGGTAGGTGTCCCTCGGCGCGTATATGGAACTGCTGACGCCGCCGGCAGCAGTTCCATATACGCGGTGCGCACCATGTCTGGGAGCAGTCCCCGTCATGCCGGCGCCAGCCCCCTCACGCCGGCGCCAGCCCCCTCACGCCGGGGCGGCGAGGGCCTGCGCGGTCGCGAGCACCCGGTGGGCGTTGTCGACGTGCAGGTTCTCGATCATGCGGCCGTCGACGGTGACGACCCCCTTGCCCTCGCGTCCAGCCGCCTCGAAGGCCTCGATCACCTGCCGGGCGTGCGCGATCTCGCTGTCACTCGGGGCCCACACCCGGTTGGCGACGTCGACCTGCGTCGGGTGCACCAGGGTCTTGCCGTCGAAGCCCAGCTGCGCACCCTGCACGCACTCCGCCTCGAAGCCGGCGAGGTCCTGCACGTCGTTGTAGACGCCGTCCAGGGCGAGTACGCCGGCCTCGCGCGCGGCGAGCAGTGCCGTGGCCAGGTGCGGCAGCAGCGGTGCGCGGCCGGGGACGAGCGCGGCGCGCAGTTCCTTGGCCAGGTCGTTGGTGCCCATCACCAGGACGTCGACCGACGGGTGGGCCGCGATCTCGCGCACCGCGAAGATCGCCGCGGGGGTCTCCACCATGGCCCAGATCCGGGTGCCCGGGCCGACGACCGCCGCGACCTGCGCCAGGTGGTCCGGGCCGCTGACCTTCGGGACGACCACCGCGGCGGGTCCGGCGGCAGCGGCGGCGGCGAGATCCGCTGCCCCCCAGGGGGTGTCGAGCCCGTTGCAGCGGATCGTGAGGGTGCGCCCGCCGTACTCCCCGCTCCGGACGGCGGCACAGGCCTGCTCGCGCGCGGTCTCCTTGGCGTCGGGCGCGACGGCGTCCTCGAGGTCGAAGATGATCGCGTCGGCCGGCAGCGTCTTGGCCTTCTCCAGCGCCCGGGCGTTGGAGGACGGCATGTAGAGGACGGATCGCAGCACGGTCGGGGCGGCAGCACTCACCGTGCCACCTCCGCTCGCTTCGCTCACAGGCCGTAGGCCTCCTTCAGCTCGGGGTCGCGGGCGGCGAGGTCTTGCGCCAGCCGCAGCACGACCTGGCACTGCTTGTACGTCGCGTCGTCCTGCATCTTGCCGTCGATCATCACCGCGCCGGCGCCGCCCTCGGGCATCTGCTCGACCACCTTGCGCGCCCACTGCACGTCGGCGACCTCGGGGGAGAAGACGCGCCTGGCGATCTCGATCTGCACCGGGTGCAGCGTCCAGGTGCCGACGCAGCCGAGCAGGTAGGCATTGCGGAACTGGTCCTCGCACGCCACCACGTCCGAAATGTCGCCGAACGGCCCGTAGTAGGCGTAGATCCCGGCCTGCACGCAGGCGTCGACCATCCGCGCGACCGTGTAGTGCCAGAGGTCCTGCTGATAGGTGCTCCGCCGGCCCTGGACGTCGCCGGACCCGTCGTCCTTGAGTGGCGGGTCCTGCCGGACGAGGTAGCCGGGGTGGCCGCCACCGACCCGGGTGGTCTTCATCCGCCGGTCGGCAGCCAGGTCGGCCGGACCGAGCGAGATGCCCTGCATGCGCGGGGAGGCCTGCGCGATCTCCTCCACCCGGGCCACGCCCGCGGCGGTCTCGAGGATCGCGTGCACCTGCAGCGGGCGCGACACCTTCCCGCGCACCTCGAGCTGGGCGAGCAGCCGGTCGACGTAGTGGATGTCCTCCGGCCCCTCGACCTTCGGCACCATGATCACGTCGAGCGCGTTGCCGACCTCGGTGACCAGCGTCGTCAGGTCGTCCAGCACCCAGGGGGAGTCGAGGGAGTTCACCCGCGTCCACAGCTGCGTGTCGCCCATGTCGGTGCTGCGGGCGACGTCGACCAGGCCGGCGCGGGCGGCCTCCTTGTTGGCGGCCAGCACCGCGTCCTCGAGGTTGCCGAGCAGCACGTCCACCTTCGGCGCCAGGTCCGGCACCTTCGCAACCATCTTGGGGTTCGACGGGTCGAAGAAGTGGATCATCCGGGAGGGGCGCCAGGGGATCTCGCGGAGCGGCTCGGGGGCGCCGACGGCGAGGGGGCGGAAGAAGTCCTTGGGGCTGCGCACGGGCCGAAGGCTAATGGGATGTCCAGGGGCGGCCCGACCTGGCCCGAGACGCCGGGTCGCCGCCGGTGCACGTGCAACTACCATGGGGCCATGAGCGTGCAGGAGGAGCTGACCGGCACGGAGCTGACCGGCATGGAGCTGGCCGCCTGGCGGATGTTCCTGCGCGCGCACGCCACCGTCACGCGCCGGCTGGAGGCCGAGCTGGTGGCCGAGCACGAGCTGCCGCTGGCGTCCTACGACGTGCTGGTGCAGCTCTCCGAGGCCCCCGAGCGGCAGCTGCGGATGACCGAGCTGGCCGACCGGGTGCTGCTGTCGCGTTCCGGACTGACCCGGCTGGCCGACCGGCTCGAGCGCGACGGCCTGATCCGCCGGCAGGCCTGCCCGAGCGACGCCCGCGGCACCCTCGCCGTCCTCACCGACGACGGCCTGGCGAAGCTGCGGCAGGCCTGGCCGACGCATCGCCGCGGCGTCGCCGAGCACGTCACCGGCCGGCTCACCGGGGACGAGGTCGCCCAGCTGGCCCGCCTGCTGGGCAAGCTGGTCGGCGACGGCCCGCTGCCCGAGGACGCCTGCGACGGCAAGCGCTGAGCGGAACGCCCCGACACCACGTCCTCCCGGACCGGTCACCCGAGCGTCGCGCTGTCTTGCGCGACGCGTACGGCCTCGGCGCGGCCGTCGGGCTCTACGGCGCGTCCTTCGGCGCCGCCGCCGTGACCGCCGGGCTGTCGGTCCCGCAGGCGTGCGTGCTGTCGCTGCTGATGTTCACCGGGGCATCGCAGTTCGCGCTTGTGGGCGTGCTCGGCGCGGGCGGCACGGCGGTGTCGGCCGTGGCCGGTGCGCTGCTGCTCGGCGCCCGCAACACCCTCTATGCGGTACGGATGTCCTCGCTGCTCCCGGAGCGCGGGCCGCGCCGGCTGGTCACCGCGCAGCTCACCATCGACGAGTCGACCGCGATGGCCGTCGCGGCGCCGCCCGCGCTCGCCGGTACGGCGTTCTGGGCGACGGGCACGACCCTCTACCTGCTCTGGAACCTCATGACGCTGCTCGGCGCGCTCGGCGCCGCGCGGCTGGGCGACCCGCGCGCGCTCGGGCTCGACGCGCTGGTGCCGGCGGCCTTCCTCGCGCTGCTCTGGCCGCAGCTGCGCGACCGGAGCCGCATCGCGGTCGCGCTCGCGGGCGCCCTCGTGGCGCTGGTGGCGGTGCCGCTGACACCGCCCGGTGTGCCGGTGCTGCTGGCCGGCGCCGTCGTCCTGCCGCTGCTGGTCCGCCGGTGATCTGGGCGGCGGTGCTCGCGGCGAGCCTGGGCTGCTACGCGCTCAAGCTGGCCGGCTGGTCGCTGCCCGCGCGCTGGCTCGAGCGGGAGCGGCTGCAGCGGGCGGCGCTGCTGCTGCCGGCTGCCCTGCTCGCCGCGCTGGTCACCGTGCAGACGCTGGCGGACGGGCGCGCGCTGTCGGTCGACGAGCGCGTCGCCGGCGTCGCGGTGGCCGCTGTGCTGCTGCTGGTCCGGGCGCCGTTCCTCGTGGTGATCCTCGCCGCCGCAGCGACCGCGGCCTCTCTGCGGGCCTTCTGACCGCCCGCGGGAGTGGGCGTCAGGCCCTGCTCCACCAGCACCTCGCCGATCCGTCGCCGGGTGTACGGCTGCTGGGTGTACGGCTGCTGGGTGTACGGCTGCTGGGGCATCAGCCGCCCTCGTCCTCACCGACGAAGGGCTCCCCGAGGTCCGGCCGCTCGTCGCCGCGGTCGCCGGCCTTCTCCTCCTTGCGCCGGCGGCGCTCGGCCCGCCGCTCGCGGTCCTCCCGCTCGCGCCGACCCGTGGGGTCAGTCTCTCCGCCGTCGCCTCCCGCCTCGCCGCCGCGGGTCCGTACGACGACCTCGTCGGTGAACTCGCGCAACTGCGTGCGCAGGAAGTCGCGGGTGGCCACCTCACCCAGCGCCTGCCGCAGGCTGGCGACCTCGCGGCTGAGGTACTCCACGTCGGCCTGCAGCCGCTCGCTGGTGGCGCGGTCCTCGTCGAGGCTGATCCGGTCCCGGTCGGCCTGCCGGTTCTGGGCCAGCAGGATCAGCGGCGCGGCGTACGACGCCTGCAGCGACAGCAGCAGCGTCAGGAAGGTGAAGGTGTACGGGTCGAAGGCGATCGGCGAGACGTTCAGGACGATCCAGACGACGATGAAGGCCGTCATGTAGACCAGGAACCGGGCGGTGCCGAGGAAGCGGGCGATCTGCTCGGACACCCGGCCGAAGGCGTCCGGGTCGTAGTGCGGGCGCCGGCCGGACCGCTCCAGCGGGGTGTCGAGGCGGACCCGACGCGGGCTGCGCTCAGACACGTGCGCCCCCGGCCACCCGGTTCCGCGTGTCGCGCCAGCCCTGCGGCAGGACGTGGTCCAGCACGTCGTCCACGGTCACCGCACCGAGCAGCCGCTGCTCGGAGTCCACGATCGGCACCGCCACCAGGTTGTAGGACGCGAGGTGCCGGGTGACGTCGGACAGCGGGCAGTCCGGGCTCAGCGGGTCGATGTCGGTGTCGACCACGGCGCTGATCAGCGACGACGGCGGCTCGCGCAGCATCCGCTGGAAGTGGGCGGTGCCGAGGTAGCGGCCGGTCGGGGTCTCATAGGGCGGACGCACGACGTACACCTGCGCGGCCAGGGCCGGCGACAGGTCGGCGTTGCGGATCATCGCCAGCGCCTCGGCCACGGTGGAGTTCGGCGGCAGGATCACCGGCTCCGGGGTCATCAGCCCGCCCGCCGTGTCGTCGCTGTAGGCCAGCAGGGAGCGGACCGGCCCGGCCTCGTCCGGCTCCATCAGCTCGAGCAGCCGCTGCGCCTCCTCCTCCGGCAGCTCGCCGAGCAGGTCGGCGGCGTCGTCGGGGGACATCGCCTCCAGGACGTCGGCGGCACGCTCGTCCTCCAGCCCGCCGAGCAGCTCGACCTGCTCGTCCTCGCTCATCTCCTCGAGGACGTCGGCCAGCCGCTCGTCGTCGAGCGCCGCGGCGATCTCCGCCCGGCGCTTGCCGGACAGGTCGTGCAGCACACCGGCCAGGTCGGCCGGGCGCAGCTTCTCGAAGACCGCGAGCAGGTTGGCGGCGCCCTGGCCGTCCTCGGGCAGCGCGAAGCCGGTCACCTCGTCCCAGGCCACCTGCACCACCTCGCCGCGCCGGCGGCTGCGCAGCCCGCCGGGGCTGCCCTTGCGCACCGCGACGCGGGTCATCAGCCAGTCCCCGGTGCGCATCTGCTCCATGGCCGTGTCGACCACCGTCACCTGCTCGCCGGTCGTGCGCAGCGTGACGTGCCGGTCGAGCAGCTCGGCCAGCACCAGCGTCTCGCCGCCCCGCTTGTCGAACCGGCGCAGGCTGACCGTCCCGCTCGTGAGCACGACCGCGTCGGGGTCGACCGTGTTGACCCGGCCGATCGGCACGAAGATCCGCCGGCGGGCCTGGATCTCCACGACCAGGCCGAGGACGCGGGGGGCGTCGCGGCCGATCCGCAGCGCCACCACGACGTCGCGCACCCGGCCCACCTGGTCGCCGTTGGGGTCGAAGACGGGCAGCCCGGCGACCCGTGCGACGAAAGCGCGAGTGCTGGTGCTCACGCGCGGAGGCTACCGCCGGGTTCTTGCGTCCTGCTGCTCGCCGCGCGCGGGTGGCCGCTGAGCAGGACGCAACGGCGACGGCCCACCCCTTGCGTCCTGCTGCTCGCCGCGCGCGGGTGGCCGCTGAGCAGGACGCAGGGGTGCTGGGGCACGATGCCGCCGAAACCGAACGCCGTTCCAGAAGGAGCCCCCCATGCCCGTCCTCGACCGCTTCCGCCTCGACGACAAGGTCGTCGTGGTCACCGGCGCCTCCTCCGGCCTGGGCGTGGCCTTCGCGCAGGCCTTCGCCGAGGCGGGCGCCGACGTCGTGCTCGGCGCGCGCCGGGTGGACCGGCTGCCGGAGACCGGCACGCTGGTCGAGGCCGTGGGCCGCCGCTACGCCTACGAGCAGACCGACGTCACCGACCCCGAGCAGTGCACCCGGCTGGTGCAGAAGGCGGTCGAAAAGTTCGGCCGGGTCGACGTACTGGTCAACAATGCCGGGCTCGGCTGGGCCAAGCCGGCCAGCCGCGAGACGCCCGCGGAGTTCCTGCGGGTGCTCGACGTCAACCTCAACGGCGCCTACTGGTGCGCGCAGGCCTTCGGCCGGGCGGCCACGAACGGCGGCTCGATCATCAACATCTCGTCGGTGCTCGGGCTCCGGCCCGGTCTCCTGCCGCAGGCCGCTTACGCCGCCTCCAAGGCCGGCCTCCTCGGCCTCACCCGGGACCTGGCCAGCCAGTGGACCGGCCGCAAGGGGATCCGGGTCAACGCGCTCGCCCCGGGCTTCTTCCCCACCGAGATGACCGACGAGATGGACCCGCGGGAGGCCGAGATGGTTCAGCTGGTCACGCCCGCCGGCCGCCTCGGCGACCCCGCGGAGCTGGCCAGCGTCGCGGTCTTCCTGGCCAGCGACGCCGCGTCGTACGTCACCGGGATCACGCTGCCGGTCGATGGCGGCCTGACGATGCCGTAGGGCCGCAGACGGTCAGTCCGGAACCGGGCTGAGGCGGAGCACGCTGCTCTCCTTCGCCCAGCGCCCGGCGCGGCCGGCCTCGGCGTTGAGCCGCTCGGCGGCCAGCAGCGGCACCACCTGCTCCCACAGCGGCGTCTCCGGCAGGACGGCCTCGACGCTGGCCGGCCACTCCACCACCACGCCCGCCTGCGCGGCCTTGCTGCGTACGACCACCAGCGCGCGGTCACCCGGTCCCACCGGCAGGTGCTGCTCGGGGCCGCCGCCGACGACGTAGGCCGCGCCGTCGTGCCAGACGTGCCAGAGCAGCGAGGGCTGCTCCTGGGGCAGGCCGACCCAGACCGCGCCCGAGCGGCGGGTCGCTTCGGCGATCAGCGTCGCGGACGGCATCGGCCGAGCCTTGCACGGCCCCGCTGGCCGGCTGACTTCACCCGCGCGTGCCGCCTGTCTTCACCCGTGCGGGTGTCGGCGCGGGCCGACCGCACGCCGACGTTACGGAGCAGATGCCCAGCAGATGCCTCAACGAGCCCTGGAGAATCATGCCCCGCTTGTCCCGACCTTTCCTCGTCACCGCCTCGCTCGTCCCCGTCCTGCTGTTCGGCGGGGCCATGCCGGCCCTGGCCGTCGAGGACGCTGCCACGGTCCCCGTGCCCGTGACGACAGAGCAGCCGGCGGAGGACTCGACGACGGAGCCCGCCCCCGATGGGTCGACCGACCTGCCGGCGCTGCCGGAGCAGGCGGACGACCGGGCCCTCGAGCAGGCCAAGCTCGTTCGTGAGTTCGCCGACCGGGCCGCCGCCGACGCCGGGGCCAAGGGTGACGCCGCTCGCGCGGCCGCCGACGCCGCGGCGGACGCGCACGCCGCCATCACCTTCGCGCGCAACCGCGCCATCGAGTACCAGGGGCTGGCCGCTACTGCCCGTACCGAGGCGATCAGCGCTCAGCAGGCGCGCGCCGTCGCCGCCCGCGAGCTGGTCGCCGCCCGCGCCACCGGGGTGGCGAGCCGGGTCAAGGCGGCGCAGACGAAGTACGACGCGGCCCTGGCCGCCGAGCGGGCCGCCATGGCGGTGCTGCGGAAGGCCCGCGTCGATGTCGCCGTCCTGATGGGCCGCCTGGCCGCTGCCCGCGCTGCTGCTGCTGCCGCCAGCGCCGCCGAGGCCGCTGCCAGCGACGCCTACGACGCCGCCGCCGAGATCGCTGACGTGCTCGAGGTCGCGGCGGCCGCGGCCGAGGCCGCCGCCGGCCTCGAGCAGCCGGGTTCGGTCGAGCCCGAGCCGGTCGACCCGAGCTTTGAAAACCTGATCTGACGCACCCGCAGACGCCGGAGGCCGCGCCCGATGGGGCTGCGGCCTCCGTGCCGTCCGGGCCGGATCCGGCTCGACCGTCCCGGCCGGATCCGGCTGGACCGCTCCTCGTCCCGACGTGACCGATCCCACCCCGCCCGGCTCGCTGCGCCCTCGGTGGCGGTGGGAGACTCGGCGCACATCCCGGACGCCGCGCGGGCGGCCGCAGCGGCGTACGACGAGGAGCGACATGGCACGCCTGGCCGCCACCGAGGGTCTCACCGACATCCAGCAGGAGATCCTGTCCACGGTGAAGAACTTCGTGGACAAGGAGATCCTCCCGCACGCGACCGACCTCGAGCACAAGGACGAGTTCCCCGAGGCGATCGTCGACGGCATGAGGGAGATGGGCCTGTTCGGGCTCATGATCGATGAGGAGTACGGCGGGCTCGGCGAGTCGCTGCTGACGTACGCGCTGGTGGTCGAGCAGATCGCCCGCGGCTGGATGAGCGTCTCCGGCGTGATCAACACCCATTTCATCGTGGCGTACATGCTCGAGCAGCACGGCACCCAGGAGCAGAAGGAGCGGCTGCTGCCGCGGATGGCCAGCGGCGAGCTGCGGGCCGGCTTCTCGATGTCGGAGCCCGGCTGCGGCTCGGACGTGGCGGCGCTCACCAGCCGCGGCGTGCGCGACGGCGAGGAGTACGTCCTGGACGGCCAGAAGATGTGGCTCACCAACGGCGCCCGCGCGGGGCTGATCGCGACACTGGTCAAGACCGACGAGGGCGCCGACTCGGTCTACCGGAACATGACGACGTTCCTGCTGGAGAAGGAGCCCGGCTTCGGGCAGACCGCCCAGGGCATCACCATCCCCGGCAAGATCGACAAGATGGGCTACAAGGGCGTCGAGACGACCGAGATGGTGATGGAGGGCGCGCGCGTCCCCGCGTCGTCCGTCCTCGGCGGCGAGGCCGGTCGCGGCCAGGGCTTCTACCAGATGATGGACGGTGTCGAGGTCGGCCGGGTGAACGTCGCCGCCCGCGCCTGCGGCATCTCGATCCGGGCCTTCGAGCTGGCCATCGCCTACGCCCAGCAGCGGGTCACCTTCGGCAAGCCGATCGTGGAGCACCAGGCGATCGCCTTCAAGCTGGCCGAGATGGCGACCAAGGTGGAGGCCGCGCACCTGCTGATGGTCAACGCTGCCCGGATGAAGGACGCCGGCCTGCGCAACGACGTCGAGGCCGGCATGGCCAAGCTGCTGGCCAGCGAGTACTGCGCCGAGGTCACCCAGGAGTCGTTCCGCATCCACGGCGGTTACGGCTACTCCAAGGAGTACGAGATCGAGCGGCTCATGCGCGAGGCGCCGTTCCTGCTCATCGGCGAGGGCACGTCGGAGATCCAGAAGACGATCATCAGCCGCGGGCTGCTCAAGGACTACAAGCTGCAGGGCTGATCCCGCCGGCCTGAACCCTGGAACGATCGGACGTCGGGCTTGTCGTGCTGCGTGGCCGTGGACGCGGCGCGCCTTCTCCGAGTTCTATGTGTTGTCAGGGTGTGTGCACCACAGGTCAACTTTCAGCGAATGTTGACCTGTGGTGTACACGGCGCTGTGCGGCACAGGTCGCTGCGTGCGCTGATTTCGGCCCCTGTCGGTGCGCGAGGTCAAGCTGCGGTGCAGCCATCACCAGCCGACCTGATCGGGTATCGGTCAGGCGGCGGTGTCGGCCGAGTTCGGCAGCGCGTCGACCTCGACCTGGGTCAGCAGCACGCCGACCTCGGCGACCAGCTTGCGCAGCGACTCGCCGGTGAGGCGGGTGTGCACCTCGTCCACGGCGGTCCGACCAGCACCGCACCGGCGTTGGCGAGGACGGTGCGCAGGGCGACGGCAGCACGGGCGCCGTCGAGGCCGTCGGCGATCGCGCTGCCCAGCGCGCGGGTGAAGGACTCGGCCCGGCCGGACGAGCGGCCCGGGCGGCCACACCGCAGCGGCCTAGCCTGCCCGGGTGGCCCTGGACCCGGACGCCGTGCTGCTGCAGGTGGAGGCGCACCTGCTGTCGGTGCTCGGCCAGGACAGCGGCCGGGCGGGGGTGTCCTTCCTCGGCGCCGAGCGGATCGACGTGCTCCGCTTCGGGCCCGACCCGGATGGCCTGGTCCGCTACTGCACGCTCGGCATGAGCCGCGCACCGATGGGCGATCCGGGCGCGTCGGTGGTACTCGAGGACGGCCCGCGGGCCGAGCTGCTGCTCAGCGTGGCCGACCTGCAGGACAGCGTGCTGCGGCGGCTGGCCGTGCTCGCGGCGAGCCCGAGCGTCGAGGGCGTCGTGCTCGTCCCCGGCGCCGGCCTCGACCTGGGCGAGCCGCTCTGGGACGCCGGCCGCTTCACCGCGGTGCTCGTCGGGGAGCCCGGCGGGCTGGTGCCTGACCTCGAGCTCGAGGGACACGAGCCGGTCCGCTTCCTGCCGCTGCTGCCCATGACGCCGAACGAGGCAGCCTGGAAGCGGGTGCACGGGGCGCAGGCACTCGAGCAGCGCTGGCTCGAGTGCGGCACCGACCTGCGCGACCCGCGACGCGCGGAGGCGGACCTGCGCGCGCCCTGAGCCGTACCCCCGACCGGGTGACCGCCGCCACGCTGCCAGACTCGACACAGCATCCGTCGTACGAAGGAGAAGGCGTGCAGTTCGGCCGGTACTACGAGGAGTTCGAGGTCGGCGCGATCTACAAGCACTGGCCCGGCAAGACCGTCACCGAGTACGACGACCACCTGTTCTGCCTGCTCACGATGAACCACCACCCGCTGCACCTGGACGCCCACTACGCGGCCACCACGCAGCAGGGCAGGAACGTCGTGGTCGGCAACTACGTCTACTCGCTGCTGCTCGGCATGTCCGTGCCCGACGTCTCCGGACGCGCGATCGCCAACCTCGAGGTCGAGTCGCTCAAGCACGTCTTCCCGACCTTCCACGGCGACACCATCTACGGGCAGACCGAGGTGCTGGACAAGACCGAGAGCAAGAGCAAGGACGACCGCGGCGTCGTCCACGTCGAGACCAAGGGCTACAACCAGGACGGCGTGCTGGTCTGCATCTTCCGCCGCAAGGTGATGGTGCCCAAGCGGGTCTACGCCGAGAGCACCGGCGGTGAGTTCCCCGGACGCCCCGAGCTGCGGGAGTAGCTTTCACCCGCACGGCGGAGAGTACGACCGGGCGATCAGGGGCACAGCAGCGACATGGATCTCACTGCTGCCCTGGTCATCGTCGTGGTGTTGGTGCTGGCGGCGATCTTCGCGGCCGCAGGCGGTTTCGACCGCACCCGCCGGGCCCGGCACCGCACCGTCGTGCGGCGTCCGACGACCCGGGTCGTCGAGGAGCCGCGTGCCCGGGTCGTCGAGGAGCCGCGTGCTGTGGTCGAGGAGCCGCGTGCTGTGGTCGAGGAGCGCACCACCCGCCGCCTGGTCGAGTGACACCAGTCGAGTAGCAGCGGGTCGAGTCACACCAGCCGTCCACAGCCGGTGACCTGCTGCTTGCCGCCCGGTGGCGGCAGCCGCACACTGGGCACATGACGACGGCGGCGGCGGCGCAGGGCTGGGCTCTGCTCGGGATTCTCGGTGTGCTGGCCACGGGGATCCTCGCGCTCGTCGCCCTGTCGCAGGCAAATCTCAAGGCGTTCGTGGCCGCGAAGTTCGAGGCCGTCGACGCACGCTTCGACACCGTCGACGCGCGCTTCGACGCCGTCGACCAGCGGTTCGCCGGCGTCGACCAGCGCTTCGATGCCATGGACCGTCGGCTGGAGGCGCTGGACCGCGACGTGCAGGTCCTGTCGGACCGGGTGTTCCGCGACCGGCCCTGATCCGACCGGCCCTCCCGTCACCCCCCGAATGCTTGACCACGCGGCGCCGCCGGCGGACCGTCGCAGCATGACCCCCTCGACCTGCCCGCGCTGCGCTGCGCCGCTGCGCGCACCTGGCCTGATGTCCAGCTCCTGGGAGTGCGCCCGGCACGGCGTGGTGCAGCCGCTGCGCTGCTGGCCGAAGGCCACCGGCGAGATGATCGCGCAGGCCGCTTCCCGCGCGACCGTGCCGTTGTGGTCGCCGCTGCCGCTCCTCGCCGGCTGGACGGTCGCCGGGCTGGCCCTGGCCGGCGACGAGCGCGGCGGCGCCCGGGCCACCGCCCTCGCGCTGGCCGGACCCTGTCCGGTCGGAGGGCCGGCCGACCTGCTGCTCGTCGCGGAGGAGCCCGGCATCGGGCTCGGGGCGCGCTACGCGGGGGTGGCCGGCATCGACCCGGGCGACGTCGTCCTGCAGGGCCCGCCGGAGGCCAAGGTCGAGGCCGCCGGGCACCCCACCGCCCTCTGGCGCTGTGACAGCGCGCCGGACCGGGTCGCCTTTGTCGGCGAGGCGCTGGGCGTCTGGCTCTATGCCGTGCTGTGGCCGCCGGCCGCCGAGCTGGTCCTGCTCGAGCACGTCGTGCTGCACGACCTGCGGGCCGAGCGCGCCGCCGCGCTGGAGCTCCCGGTGGGGGCACCGACCGCCCGGCTGGGGACGTGATCGGCCGGCGCTAGCGTGGAGCCTCCGCCCGCTTCCCTGGAGACCCGTGCCCGCCCGTGTGATCGACCTGCACACCCACTCGACCGCCTCGGACGGCACCACGCCGCCGGCCGCGCTCGTGGCGCAGGCGCGCGCCGCGGGCCTGGACGTGCTGGCGATCACCGACCACGACACCACCGCCGGCTGGGCGGCCGCGGCCGAGGCGCTGCCGGAGGGCCTGGCCCTGGTCCGCGGCGCCGAGATCTCCTGCGTCCGGGAGGGGATCAGCCTGCACCTGCTGGCGTACCTGTTCGACCCGGCGGAGCCGGAGCTCTCGCGGGTCCTGCGCGAGCTGCGCGAGTCCAGGGTCGGCCGCGCGGAGCGGATGGCCCGGATGCTCGAGGCGGACGGTACCGGCGTGACCTGGGAGCGGGTGCAGGAGCTCGCCGGCGGGACCGTCGGCCGGCCACACGTCGCGCAGGCGCTGATCGAGCAGGGCCATGTGGGCTCGGTCTCGGAGGCCTTCACCCCCGAGTGGATCGGCACGTCCGGGCGCTACTGGGTGCCCAAGCTCGAGCTGGACGTGCTCGAGGCCGTACGCCTGGTGGTCCGCGCCGGCGGCGTGCCGGTCTTCGCGCACCCGGCTGCCAGCAAGCGGGGCCGTACCGTCGCGGACCACGTGATCGCCGAGATGGTGGACGCCGGACTTGCCGGGCTCGAGGTCGACCACGTCGACCACGACGACGCCGCCCGCGCGCACCTGCGCGGCCTGGCCCGCGACCTCGGACTGCTCACCACCGGCAGCAGCGACTTCCACGGCACGAACAAGACGGTCGCACTCGGTGCCCACACCACCGACGAGGAGCAGTACGAGCAGCTGGTCGCCGCCGCCTCCGGCCCCACCGGCGTGCTGTGAGCGGCGTCTTCGACGCGACGCTGTTCGGCGCGGTCTTCGTGACACTGTTCGTGATCATGGACCCGCTCGGGTCGATCCCGCTGTTCCTCGGCCTGACCGGCGGGCGGACGAACCGGACCCGCGCCAGGCTGGCGGGCCAGGCGGTGCTGGTCTCGCTGTTCGTCATCACCCTGTTCGCGATCATCGGGCAGCAGATCCTGCATTTCCTGGGGATCGGCATCCCGGCGCTGCAGGGTGCCGGCGGGCTGCTGCTGCTGATCGTGGCGCTGGAGCTGCTCACCGACCGGGCCGACGCACCCACCGAGGTGCGTGACGTCAACATCGCGCTGGTGCCGCTGGGGACCCCGCTGCTCGCCGGGCCCGGCGCCATCGTGGCCACCATCGTGTTCGTGCAGCAGTCCGAGGGGGTCGCCGACGTCACGGCCATCGCCGCCGGGATCCTGGCGATCCACCTGGCGGTCTACCTGTCGCTGCGCTTCAGCGTCGGGATCACCCGGATCATCCGGGAGAGCGGCATCGTGCTGCTGACCCGCATCGCCGGGCTGCTGCTGTCGGCCATCGCGGTGCAGCTGCTGGCCGACTCCGTGCGTGGTTTCCTGGCGCAGGGGTGAGGACGCACCGATGAGATGCTGGCTGCTGGCGACGCTGCTCGCCGGCTCCGCGCTGCTCGCTCTCCCCGCAGCGGCGCTGGACGTCGAGAAGGTCGTGGACCGGCTGCGCGAGGACCCGGTGCTGGTCGAGCCGGAAAGCGCGGTGCGGATCGACGAGGAGGCCGTCCGGGCAGCCTTCCAGGACCTGCCGGTGCCGACGTACGCGCTCGTCGTGCCGCAGAGCGAGGTGGACGCCGAGGAGAGCGGGATCGACGGCGCCCTGCTGCGCGTGGTGGAGGCGCTGGAGGACCCGCGCGCGGTGGTCGTCGTGGTGACCGATGCCGGTGAGCTGCAGGCCGGCGAGGGTGGCGCCTCGGGGGTGGACGCCAGCGTCCTGCTGGACGGGATCGTGCAGTCCCGCAGCGAGCAGGAGTTCAACGGCCAGACGCTGACCGACGCGCTGCTGGCCTTCGCCGCGGCGGTCGAGCGGCACGGCGACACGGGGGCCGAGCGGGGCATCCGCGGGTCCAACCGCCAGACCGTCGCGGTCGCCGGACTTGTCGGGATCGCGGTCGTGGCCGGCGGGCTGCTCTGGGCGCGTACGCAGCGCCGGGTCAGCCAGCAGCTGCCGCCCGCCGGCGACGGGTCCGACTCCGGCGCCTGGTAGCGCGGCCACCCCACGTACGGAATCGGGACGGACGACCTCGCCCGTGCGAACGGTGCGCAGGCCTATCGGCCGCCTTGTTCAGGACTGAAGGGTTTTCTGGCTACGGGTACCGTCCCATGGCACCGCCGCGGGCGCACGGGAATCGGCAGCCGACGGGCCGCCGGCTGGCCGGGCGGCGCAGCAGGAGCGACAGGACGGAGAGCGGCACGATGACCGCGGACAGCCGCTGGACCAGTGCCAAGGCCGGCACCTTCTCCGAATCGGTCATCCGGGAGATGTCCCGATTGTGCGCCGCCTCCGGCGGGGTCAACCTGGCGCAGGGCTTCCCCGACTTCGCCTGCCCGCAGGAGCTCAAGGACGCCGCCAAGTCGGCCATCGACGACGACGTCAACCAGTACGCCATCACCTGGGGCGCCCAGGCCTTCCGCGACGGCATCGCGGCGAAGCTGGCCCGTACGTACCCCGGCTGGACGGTCGACCCGGAGACCGAGCTGTGCGTCACCTGCGGCTCGACCGAGGCGATGATCGCCACCCTGCTTGCGACCGTCGATCCCGGCGACGAGGTGATCGTCTTCGAGCCCTTCTACGAGAACTACGGCCCGGACGCGGTGCTGTCCGGCGCCACGCCCCGCTACGTCACGCTGCACGCGCCGGACTGGTCGATCGACGAGGGCGAGCTGCGGGCGGCCTTCTCCGACCGCACCCGGGCGATCATCGTCAACACCCCGCACAACCCGACCGGCAAAGTGTTCAGCCGGGCGGAGCTGGAGCTGATCGGCGAGCTGTGTCAGCGGCACGACGCCCTCTGCCTGACCGACGAGATCTACGAGCACATCGTCTACGACGCCGAGCACGTCCCGCCGGCGACGGTTCCGGGGCTCGAGGACCGCACCGTCACCATCAACGCCCTGTCCAAGACGTACGCCGTGACCGGCTGGCGGGTCGGCTGGGCGATCGCGCCGGCCGGGATCACGGGCAGCATCCGCAAGGTGCACGACTTCCTCACGGTCGGGGCGGCCGCCCCGCTGCAGGCGGCCGGCGCCGCGGCCATGGCGCTGCCGCCGGAGTACTACACCCGTACCGCGCTGGCCTACCGGGAGCGGCGCGACCTGCTCTGCGCGGTGCTTGCCGAGGTGGGGTTCACGTTCCGCGTGCCGGACGGCGCCTATTACGTGCTGTGCGAGTCGGGTGAGCTCGACCCCGCTGGGGACAGCAGTGCGTTCGCCCGGCGGATCGTCGTCGACCCGGGGGTCGCCGCCGTGCCCGGCACGTCCTTCTACGCCGATCCGGCGCAGGGCGCGGGCCAGATCCGCTTCGCCTTCCCGAAGCGGCTGGAGACCCTGCACGCGGCCGCCGAGCGGCTGCAGAAGCTGCGCTGACCTGAGCCGTG
>JBBDWV010000032.1:62484-91029 GCA_040902655.1 Mycobacteriales bacterium | reverse complement strand
GCCGCTGCGTCCTGCTGAGAGGAGCATCCTGCGCGGGGCTCAGCAGGACGCAAGGCTGAGCCGTGGCCGCTGCGTCCTGCTGAGAGGAGCATCCTGCGCGGGGCTCAGCAGGACGCAAGGTTCGACGGAGCGGAGGATCTCAGGCCAGGCCGAGTCGGGCGTGCGCCTGCTTCACGTGCGGCCCCAGCCGCAGCGACTCCGGGACCACCAGCAGGCCGCTGCGGAAGGCGAGCCCGGCGGCGCTCGCGGCCAGGTCGGTGGTCGGAATCCCCGGTAGCCGGTACATCCGGCGGGCCCAGCGGGGCAACATCGCGCCCGCGGCCGCGGTGAGCGCGAGCCACGCCGGCCGGGCGGGGGTGCCCAGCTGCACCAGCACCGGCATCGGCGGCCACAGCACGAATCGGGCGGCGTCCCGAGCGGCGGCGGTGGCACGCAGCTGCGGACGAACATCTCTGAAGTAGCAAGCCATCTGGTCCACCGACGTCGGCACCGTCGCCGGGTCCAGTCCCACGAGCGAGGCGCTCACCGTCTGCTCGGCGTAGTACCGGTCCTGCTCGGCGGCCGACAGCCGCAGGCCACAGCGCACCGCGGTGGTCAGGAACGACTCGGCCTCGACGCAGTGCACCCAGCGCAGCAGGTCCGGGTCGTCGACGCGGTACGCCTGCCCCGTCTCGGGTTCGATGCCGGCCAGGTCGCGGTGGATGCCGCGCACCCGGGCGGCGGCCCGCCGGGCCTGCTCCGTCGTACCGAAGGTGGTGACGCCGATGTAGTCCGCCGTCCGGAACAGCCGGCCCCACGGATCCTGCCGGAAGTCGCTGTGCTGCGCGACACCGGCCATCGCCAGTGGGTGCAGGGCCTGCAGCAGCAGCGCCCGCAGCCCGGACAGCGCCATCGTCGGGTCGGCGTGCACCCGCCAGGTGATGCTGTCCGGGCCGAAGAGCCCGGGGTCGGGGGACTCGGGCGGGGCGGCGATGGCCGTGGCGCGAATCGCGGGCCGGGTACGGGCTACTTCGAGATCGCCTCGACGGTTTCGCCCACGCGCCGGTCGTCGTCGTTGCGAGCCAGGTCGGCCTGGGCCAGCATGCCGACGAGCTTGTGGCCGTCGATGACCGGCAGCCGGCGCACCTGGTGCTTCTTCATGGTCTCCATCGCCTCCTCGACCGAGTCGTCGGCGCCGATGGTGACGACCTCGCCCTGGATCAGGTCGATGACCTTGGTGGTCTGCGGGTCCTTGCCGGCGGCGAGCACCTTCACGACGATGTCGCGGTCGGTGATCATGCCCTTCAGCTTCTCGCCGTCGCAGATCGGGACGGAGCCGTAGTCCTGCGTGGCCAGCTTCTGGGCGACCTCCATCACCGTGGTGGAGGTGTCCACGTAGTCGGCCCCCGCCGTCATGATGTCGCGTGCCTTGGTCATGGGATTCTCCTCACGTCTGGGTGCCGGATCGCCTTGTCCCCTGCCCGTTCTGCAGACGGCGATGCCTGCTCGCGCGGCCGGATGACGTGCGGGACCACCTTGCGGTCACGCCTGGCTCGGACTGGCCCAGGACCCGGTGCCCATCGTGCCGGTTTGAGCCGTGACCGAACCGTCGGCGGTCGCCCGGGTGTGGTAGCGACCGGCATACCGCCTCTGACCTGCGCCTTCACCCACAGAAGCGATTGAGCGTCGCCGACAGATGCCGATGTGGGTACCGTAAAGACATTCCCGAGAGTTCCCCCTACGACGACACGTCAAGAACGTCGGTATCGATCTTTCCCGATGGAGAGCAGTGACCCATGGCGCCCGTTGAGCAGCTCCTGCCCGGGCACTTCGAGCCCTACGACGAACAGTCCGAGGAGCACCGCATCCTGATGGCCGCTCTGGCGGAGCTGCCGGACGAGACACACCAGCGCATCCTGGCCGACATCATGATGACTGCGCGACGCTGTCGTGAGACGCAGGATTACCAGCCCTTGGACCACCTCACCACCAGCGTGTACGCGACCGCTCTGCTTCGCCGGAACCCGGAATACCTGGCGGCTCTCGAACTCGCCGACAACGCCGAGGCCGAAGGCCCCCCTCAGACGAAATCGACGTGGCCGGTCTGATGACCCGGCTGCGTGACCAGCAGTAGTGGCCGCCCTCGTCGACTCGACGGATGGGCGGCCGTAGCAGCCTGGCTCGACACCGCTGTCCCCGAAGATCGTCGACCCACCGTAGGAGCGTGTCCGTTTGTACGTCGCCATCAACGTCCTGACCGTCCCCGAGGGGGCCGGCGCCACGCTCGAGCAGCGGTTCGCCGCCCGTCGGGGGGCCGTCGAGTCCGCCCCCGGCTTCGAGCATTTCGAGTTGCTGCGCCCTGTCGAGGGCACTGCGGACTACCTGGTCTACACGCGGTGGCGCAGCAAGCAGGACTTCACTGCCTGGCGGGAGTCCCAGGCTTTCGGCCAGGGTCACGCGCAGGCCGGTGACAAGCCCGAGGGGAGCCGGCCCGCGGCCAGCGGTGCGACGCTGTGGGCCTTCGAGGTGGTGCAGGACAGCAGCGGCCCTGCCTAGCAGCGGCCCCGCTCGTCACATCGGCCCATTCACGGTCAACAGGGTCTCGTTCATGATCGACGCGGGGTCCGCAGCCGGTGCGCCAGCCGGTGGCGCCACCGGATCCCTGCGCAGGATCAGTCCTCGTAGAACGCGAGCAGGGCCTTGGCCGTCGCGTCGGCGTTCTCCATCGCGGGGGAGTGCAAGGCGTCGGGCACCACGACATGCTCGGCGCCGAGCCGCGCTGCCATCTCGGCCTGCAATGCGGGCAGCCAGGCATCATCGGCCTCCCCGTGCAGCACCAGCACCGGGACTCCCGTCGCGCGCAGCTCGTCGACCCGGTCCGGCTCGCCGGTCAGCGCGTCGGCCATACCCAGCAGGGCGTGCGCGCTCGAGGCCAGCATCCGGTCGCGCAGGAACGCCTGGGTCGAGGCGTCCAGGGTCAGCCAGCGCTGGTCGGCGGCGTTCATCGCGTCCATCGCCTCGACCAGCGCGGGCATGCCCTGCTCGAGCAGCGGGCGCATCAGCGGGAACACCGCCACCCGCGGCCCGGTCAGCCCCGCCGGCCCGGAGCCCATCAGCACCAGGGAGCGGAAGGCCTGCGGCCGGGTGAGCACAGCCGTGCGGGCGACCAGCCCGCCGAAGCTGTGCCCCAGCAGATGCACCGGCGTGTCACCCAGCTCCTCGACGACGGCCAGCAGGTCCGCGCCCAGGGCAACGGTCGTGTACGCCGACAGCTCCTGCGTCCCCGGTGACTGGAACTGGCCGCGCTGGTCCAGGGCCACGACCCGCAGCCCGGCGTCGGCCAGCGGACGCAGCAGCCGGCGGAAGTCCTCCTTGCTGCCGGTGTAGCCCGGCACCAACAGGACGGTCGAGCGGGGTCGTCCCGCGGGCTCGCAGACGAGGGCAGCCAGGGTCGTCCCCGGCACCGGGAAGCTCTCCAGCCGGACGTCGAGGTCGGCGCAGATGGGGTGCAGGGCCACGCCGTCAGGTTAGGCGGCGGCCAGTCGCGCTGCCTGCACGAGGTAGAGCACGCCGATCCCGGTGACCACCCAGCGCGTCCACGACGTGAAGGAGGTCTCCGAGATCCGGTCCAGCAGGCGACCGCCGAGAGCCGTGCCGAGCATGGAGAGCGGCACTGCCGCCAGCACCAGCCCGTACGGCACCCCGCTTGCGCCGGCCAGGCCGCCGTAGACGACGACCTTGGCCAGGTGCGACAGGACCTGCGTCCCGGCCTTCGTGGCGACGACCGCGTGCCGCCCGAGCGTCGTCCGTACGAAGAACACGTCCAGGAGCGGGCCGGCCACGCCGGCGACCAGATTGAGCGCCGTCACGAGAATTCCGGCCGCGACCGCGTGCGGCGGCCGGCTCGCGTCAAGGGCCAGCCACCTGTCCGGCAGCCAGACCAGGCCCGGTACGAGGCCGAGCAGCAGGTAGGTCAACGGCGTGGACGGGGTGTAGGCCAGCAGATGGACGGCGCCGGCGGCCGCCGTCGCACCGGCGGCATACCAGCCGACCACCGCCCAGTGCAGGTGCCGGCGTTGCAGGAAGGCCCGCCAGCCGTTGCTGACCAGTTGCAGCAGGCCGTGCACCACGAAGGCGATTGCCGCAGGCAGGACCAGCAGCAGCGCACCCATGAGCAGGAGCCCGCCGGCCATGCCCAGCACCCCGGAGACGGTCGCGGTGACCAGCGTCGCGAGGAGTACGAGACCCGCGGCGGCCAGGCTCATGCATGCCGTGAGGTCGGATGCAGACGCACGTCGTGCACCTGGCCGTCGCGCAGCTCGAGCGTCAGGAAGGTGCAGGTGGGCTGCCGGCGCCGGTCGGTCGGCGAGCCCGGGTTGAGCAGCCGCAGCCCGCCCGGCGTGGTGCTGTCCCACGGGATGTGGCTGTGCCCGAAGACCAGCAGGTCGACGTCCGGGTGCGCGAGGTCGGCGCGTCGTTCCCGGCCCGCCGCGCCGCCCGTCTCGTGCGTGACCGCCACCCGTACGCCCTCGAGCGTCGCGTGCGCCACCTCCGGCAGCCGGGCCCGCAGCGCCGGCCCGTCGTTGTTGCCCCAGCAGGCCAGCAGCGAGCGCGACCGGACCTCGAGCGCATCGAGCAGCGCGACGTCCACCCAGTCGCCGGCATGCACGACGAGGTCGGCCGTCTCGACCTGCGCCCAGACAGGGGCGGGCAGGTCCCGGGCGCGCCGGGGCACGTGGGTGTCGGCGAGCAGGAGCAGGCGCATGCCGCGAGTCTGCCGACCGGCGGACGGGCGGCGTGGCCAGGGGGCACCTGAAGCTGCGTCAGGCGGACCTCACCTGACGACGGTGACTGCATGGTCGTGGACACGGCGCGTCGCTCCGGAGTCGGGTGTGCTGTCCGGGGGGTGTGCACCACAGGTCAAGATTCCGGAAATGTTGACCGGTGGTGTAACAGCCGCTGCGCGGCACATGTCGAGGCGCGAGGAGCCCCGGCCTGCCGTCGGGCCGCAGAATGCGCCCGAAGATGCGTCGGGGGCGAGGCGCTACTCCGCGGCAGGAGCCGCCTCACCGGTGCCGCGGCCGCGGCCACGGCCGCCCCGGCGGCGACGCGGGCCCGCGCCCGCCCCGTCCGCGTCCGGAGCCGGGGCCCGGCCGGCGTCCGGAGCCGGGGCCCGGCTGGCGTCCGGAGCCGGGGCCGCCCCGGCGTCCGCGGAGCCGGCCACCGCCTCGAGCGCCGCACCACTTCCTCGGGTACGCCGGCGCGGGCTGCCCGTGCGCTTGGGGAGTGCGGGCGCGTCGTCGGCGACAGCCGCACCGGAGTCGTCCCGGCCGCCGCGGCCGGAGTCCCGACCGCCGTCGCGCCCGCCGCGGCCGGAATCCCGCCCGCCGCGGCCGGAGTCCCGACCGCCGTCGCGCCCGCCCCGGCCGGAGTCCCGCCCGCCGTCCCGCCCGGCAGGCCTGCGCCGGCCGGTCTCGCCCAGGTCCTCGACCTGCTCGGCGTGCAGCCCCGCGCGCACCCGGGCCGAGCGCGGCAGGGTGCCCTTGGTGCCCGCCGGAATGTGCAGGTCGCTGTAGAGATGCTTGGAGCTGGAGTAGGTCTCCACCGGCTCCGGGAACGGCAACTCGAGCGCCTTGTTGATCAGCCCCCACTTGGGCATGTCGTCCCAGTCGACGAACGTGACGGCGACGCCCTTGGCGCCGGCCCGGCCGGTGCGGCCGATCCGGTGCAGAAACGTGCTCTCCTCGTCCGGACACTGGTAGTTGATGACGTGCGTGACGTCCTGCACGTCGATGCCGCGGGCGGCGACGTCGGTGGCCACCAGCACGTCGATCTTGCCGCTGCGGAAGGCGCGCAGCGCCTGCTCCCGGGCGCCCTGACCGAGGTCGCCGTGCACGGCGGCGGCCGCAAAGCCCCGGTCGGCCATGTCGGCGGCGACCTTGTCGCAGGTCCGCTTGGTCCGGCAGAACACCATCGTCAGCCCGCGGCCCTCGGCCTGCAGGATCCGCGCGAGCACCTCGCCCTTGTCCATCGCGTGCGCCCGGTAGACGAAGATCTCGGTGTCCGGGACGGTCCGCTTCTCCCCGATCTCCTCGGCCCGGATGTGCGTCGGCTGCTTCATGAACCGGCGCGCCATGGTCACGACCGGGCCCGGCATGGTCGCCGAGAACAGCATCGTCTGCCGCTCGGTCGGCAGCAGTTCGAGGATCCGCTCGACGTCGGGCAGGAAGCCCAGGTCCAGCATCTCGTCGGCCTCGTCCAGCACCAGGACCTGCACGTGCGAGAGGTCCAGGTGGCCCTGGCGGGCCAGGTCGAGCAGTCGACCGGGAGTGCCGACCACGACTTCGACGCCCTTGCGCAGCGTCTCGACCTGCGGCTCGAAGGCCCGCCCGCCGTAGATCTGCGCGATGCGGATGCTCCGGACGCTGCCCGCCTTCTCGATGTCGGTCGCGACCTGGACGGCCAGCTCGCGGGTCGGCGCGACGACCAGCGCCTGCGGCCGCCCGTCCGACCCCTCCGCCTTGCTCTTCACGCGCTGGAGCAGCGGCACGCCGAAGCCCAGCGTCTTGCCGGTACCGGTGCGCGCCTGACCGATCAGGTCGTGACCGGCCAGCGCGATCGGCAGGGTCATGGTCTGGATGGCGAAGGGCGTCGTGATGCCGAGCGCTTCGAGCGCCTGGACGGTCTCGGGCAGGGCGCCGAGCGCGGCGAAGCCGTTGGCGGGGGTCTCGGTGGTCAGCGGAGTGCCTCTCTTGCGTCGCGCCGACCGACGACAGAGGCGGGCTCGCTGCGGGTCTCGGGAGAGCCCGGCGCGCCGGCGGGACTGCGGTCCACGCACACGGTCGGAGCGGCGAGCGCCGCCCCTGGAAGTCCCAGCCTACCGGGAGCGGCGGGTGGCGAGGGGTACGGCAGGATCACCCGCATGAACACCCGGCTGGACCAGGCAACCGTCGACCTGCTGGGGGTCCTGGCCTATGGCGAGCTGACGGCGTTCGAGCGGCTGGCCAGCGATGCCCGGCTGGCGCCGACGATCCGCGACAAGCACGCCCTCGCCACGATGGCGGCCGCGGAGTTCGAGCACTACCGGCGGCTGCACGACCACATGCTGAGCGAGTCGATCGACCCGGAGCAGGCCATGTTGCCCTTCGTCGGCCCGCTCGACGCCTTCCACGAGTCGACGCCGCCGAACGACTGGCTCGAGGGGATCATCAAGGCCTACGTCGGCGACGGCCTGGCGAGCGACTTCTACCGTGAGGTCGCCGCCTTCGTGCAGGACGCGTCCACCCGTGGGCTGGTGCTGGAGGCGCTGGCGGACACCGGCCAGGCGTCGTTCGCCGTCAGCAAGGTGCGTGAGGCGACGGCCGCGGATCCGGCGGTGGCCGGGCGGCTCGCGCTCTGGGCCCGCCGGCTGGTGGGGGAGGCGCTCATCCAGGCGCAGCGGGTCGCGGTCGAGCGGGACGCCTTGACCGAGTTGCTGGTGGGTGGCAGCGGCGACCTGGCCGGCATCGCCCGGCTGCTCACCCGGCTCACCGACAACCACACGGCGCGGATGGCGGCGCTCGGCCTGCAGTCGTAGCGCCGCAGCCGTCGGGCGCGGCAACACGCGCCGGAGGCCGGCACCCCGGGTGGGGCGCCGACCTCCGGCGGGACGTGACGGACGGACTACACGTGCGAGCGCTTCTTGCCGCTCACCGCGTTGTAGACCAGCAGGGCGATGATCGCGCCGATGACGGAGCCGATCAGGCCGGTCGGGCGCAGGAAGCCTTCGCCGTCACCGCCGCCGAACAGCAGCGAGCCGAGGAAACCGCCGACGAACGAGCCGACGATACCGAGCAGGATCGTCGCGGGGACGCTCATCGCATCCTTGCCGGGAACGAGCGCGCGGGCGATGAAACCAGCGATGGCACCGATGATGATCATGCCGATAATGGTGAGCAGCACGGGTTCCTCCTGAGGTCGGGGCCCGGTCGGCCCGATCGGCAGCAGTCGTTCCCGCTTGCGTGTCCCGTGAACCTCCGGTTGCGCTCCGTTGCCGTCCAGCCGACCTGCGCCGGCCGTGGGCTACAGCGCGCCGAAGCCCACCCGGCGCTGCTCGGACTCGGCGATCTCGACGTAGGCCAGCTTGTCGGCGGGCACCAGGACGCGGCGGCCCTTCTCGTCGACGAGCGACAGCACGCCGAGGTCGGCGCGGAGCGCCTCGGCGACGGCCTTGGCCACGTCGTCCGGGGACTGCGCGCTCTCGAGGACGAGCTCGCGCGCGGCGTACTGGACGCCGATCTTGACCTCCACCGAGGACTCCTTCGTTGCGGGATACGGAAGACGCAGGCTAGCCCGCCGGCCGCGGGTGCACCTCGCCGTACGCCCTGGGCGCAACCGGGCTCAGCCGGTGCGTGGTGCGCCCGAGATGCCGCGCCAGGCCAGCCCCAGCAGCAGCTCGACCGCCCGCTCCTTCGGGATGCGGTCGGGCGAGGTCAGCCACCAGCGGGCGCCCACCTCCATCAGCCCGGACAGCCCGATGGACAGCAGCTGCGCCTCCTCGGCGCGGTAGCCGGTGTCGTGCGCGATCGTCTCCGCGATCGCGTCGACGCAGCCCTGCGTCATCCGCTCCACCCGCTCGCGCACCGCCGGGTCGTTGCGCAGGTCGCTCTCGAAGACCAGCCGGAAGGCGCCCTCGCCGTCGGTGCCCTCACCGTCGACGAAGTCGAAGTACGCCGCGACCGACGCCGCCACGCGGGCCTTGTTGTCGGTGGTCGTCGCCAGCGCCTCCCGCACGCGCAGCACCAGATTCTCCGCGTGCTGGTCCAGCAGCGCGAGATAGAGCTCGAGTTTGCTCGGGAAGTGCTGGTACAGCACCGGCTTGCTGACGCCTGCCCGCTCGGCGATCTCGTCCATCGCCGCGGCGTGGTAGCCCTGCGCGACGAAGACCTCCTGCGCGGCGCCGAGCAGCTGCTTGCGGCGGGCCTGCCGCGGCAGGCGGGTCCCGCGCGGCGCGAAGTCGCGTCCTTGCGTGGTCGTCGTCACGCTCAGACCTTAGTCCGAGCGGCGCTCGTCCTCGTCGAGCTCCACCACCACCGCCTGCTCGGCCGCGTCGGCGTCGTCCGCCTCCAGCGGTACGTCCGGCAGCTCACCCAGCGCCGCGTCGCGGGTCGGGGTGCTCTGTTGTTCGACCAGGTCCTCGGGAGTCCGCTCGCTCATGTGTCCTGCCCCGACAGCTCGCGCGAGCCGTGCCGCGTCCGCCGTGCGTCGATGACCCGGTCGGGATTGCGGCGCAGGTAGTCCTCCTCGAGCTCGGTCGTGCGCATGGTGTGGAACTGCAGGGCGTCCTCGCTGCCGTGCAGGAAGGTGTCGTGGCGCGTGTCGTGCAGATGTTTGAGTTCGCGTTCCAGGGCCTCGTCGGTCAGCTGGTCGGCCGGCACTCCGGTCACGTCTGTCCTCCGTGCTGTCGCGGGGTGGCGTGGTCGTCGGGCGGGTGGCTCCGCCCCTACCCGGGTACCGGGCGGTCCATGACCCAGCCTGCACCTCCGCGACCCAACGGCCAAGCGTCCGGTCCCACCGCCCTCGTCCTGGACGTCGACGGGACGCTGCTCGACACCGTCTATCTGCACGTGATCGCCTGGTGGGAGGCGTTTCGCGACGCAGGGTACGAGGTGTCGTGCTTCGACATCCACCGGGCCATCGGCCGCAGCTCCGGCGACCTCGTCCAGACGCTCGTCGGACGGTCCGACGAGCAGGTCGTCGACGGTCACGCCGAGAAGTGGGCGCCGCTGCGCGAGCGGTGCATCCCCTTCCACGCCGTCCCGGAGCTCATCCGGACCTGCGCCGGGCGCGGGACGAAGGTCGTCTACTGCACCAGTGGCAGCCCCGGTGACGTGGCCGACTTCCGCGAGAAGATCGGCTGCGACGACGTCGTCAGCGCTGTCGTCGACAGCAGCGACGTCGAGCACAGCAAGCCGGCGCCCGACATCGTCCGCGCCGCCCTCGACGCCGTCGGGGTGGCGCCGGACAACGCGGTGATGCTCGGCGACACGGTCTACGACGTACGTGCGGCCGGCGCAGCGGGCGTGCCGTGCATCGGCCTGATGTGTGGCGGCATCGGCGAGCGCGAGCTGCAGGAGGCGGGGGCCGCGGCGGTCTACGGGAATCCCTCGGAGCTGCTGCAGGACCTGGAGCGCTCACCGGTGGGGCGGCTGCTCCGTTAGAGCTGATCTTGGGCGGGTACAGCGCGGCCGTGATCAGCACGCTGCCGGCGCCGCGCGAGCCGGCCGAGGTGCGCCGCAGTCGTGGCCAGCGGCGGATCGGCCTGGTCGTGCTCACGGCGTTCGTGCTGGCCGGCGCGGTGGGACTGCTCGGCACGCACACCAGCACCACGACGGTGCGCGGAGGGGGCTACGAGCTGACCGTCACCTACCCCCGCATCTCGCGGCCCGGACACGCGGTCCGGGTCCAGGTCGAGGTGCGCCGGGCCGGCGGCTTCGGGGGCGAGCCGGTCCAGCTGCGCTACCGCACCGAGTGGCTGGAGATGTTCGACGAGAACGCCTTCACTCCCGCGCCGAACGCCGAGACCGCGGGTCCCGGCTACACCGAGGACGAGTTCCTCCCGCCGCGTGGGGAGGTCTTCGTCATGACGGTCGACACCCGGATCGAGCCGGCGCGGCAACGGGGCGAGCACGGCTTCTTCTCGGTGGTGGACCAGGACGGCACGCCGGCCGTCACGGCCGAGGTCGCCACCTGGATCTGGCCGTAGGGAGCGTCGTGGAGATCGTCTACCGTGCGGCCGCCGTCTACTTCTTCCTGTGGTTCATCACGCGCGTCGTCGGCAAGCGCGAGCTCGGCCAGATGAGCGCCTTCGAGCTGGTGTTGCTGGTGACGATGGGTGACCTCATCCAGCAGGGGGTGACGCAGGAGGACTACAGCGTCACCGGCGCGATGCTGGCGGTGGGCACCTTCGCGCTGCTGATCGTGGCCTTCTCCTACCTGTCCTGGCGGTTCCCGGGCAGTCGCGGGAAGCTGGAGGGCCAGCCGGTGGTCGTGTTGCAGAACGGCGTGCTACGCGAGGACATGATGCGCTACGAGCGGCTGTCCGACACGGAGGTGTACGAAGCGATGCGGCAGCAGGGCATCGACGATGTGAGCAAGGTCCAGGTCGGGATCCTCGAGCCGAACGGCAACTTCTCCTTCTTCACCGGCGCCGACCACGAACCGCCGCCGGACAAGCCCGCGGGCTGAGCGACTCACAGCAGCGGGGCGAACAGGTCCCCGTGCCGCTCCACCCGCGCCAGCACGTCGTCGCTGGTGAAGACCAGGTCCTGCGGTGAAGCGCAACGCTCCACCTCCTGCCAGGTCACCGGTGCCGAGACCGTCGGGCGTTCCTTCGCGCGCAGCGAGTAGACGCTCACCGTGGTCTTGGCCGCGCTGTTCTGCGACCAGTCGACGAGCACCTTGCCGGCGCGCAGCGACTTGGTCATCCGGTGCACGACCAGCTCCGGGCGTTCCTGTTCCAGCCGCTGCGCGAGCTTCTTGGCGTACGCCGAGGTCTGCTCGGCGGAGGCAAAGGCGTCGGCGCGGGCGTACAGCTGCAGTCCCTTGCTGCCGCTGGTCTTGGCCAGGGGGGACAATCCGTCCGCCTCGAGCAGTGGCCGGAGCAGCTGGGCGACCTCGCAGCACTGGACGATCGTCGCCGGCGGCCCCGGATCGAGGTCGAAGACCACCAGGTCCGGCGCCGCCGCCCTCGGCTCCTGCGCACCCTCGACCCGCCACAGGTGCGTGTGCAGCTCGAGGCTGGCCAGATTCGCCGTCCAGACCAGGGCCGCCAGGTCGTCGACGACGACGTAGTCGATGGTCTCGCGGTTCCGGCTCGAGCCGGGCGAGGGCAGCGTCACGGTGCGCACCCAGCCGGGAGTGCCGCGGGGTGCGTTCTTCTCGAAGAAGACCGGCCCGTCGACGCCGTCCGGGTAGCGCTTGCGGGTCAACGCGCGGCCGGTCAGGTGCGGCAGCAGCACCGGCGCGATCCGGGTGTAGTAGTCGAGCACCTGCCCCTTGGTGAAACCGTCGGGATAGAGCACCTTCGCCAGGTTGCTGAGGGCGACCTGCCGACCCTCCACGTCGACGACGACCCTGCTCATTCCCGGACCACCGTTCTCGGGTCGATGTCCTCGCGCAGCCCTTTGTACGACGGGTGCCGCAGCCGCCCGTCCCGCGTCCACTCGGTGTAGTCGCACTCCACCACCAGCCGGGGCTCCACCCAGACCGCGTGCCGGGCGTGCTCGCGGGGGACGTCGTCCAGCGCCGGCTGCCCGATCCGCAGCGGCTCCAGCCGGTGGGCCAGCATCCGGAGCGTGGCGGTGTCGAAGCCGGTGCCGACGTGCCCGGCGTAGACCCACCTGTCGCCCTCGGGCACGGCCAGCAGCAGTGACCCGATCCGCCCCGCGCGGCCACCTTCGCCCGGCTTCCAGCCCACGATCACCGCGGAGGTCCGCCGGACGTGCTTGACCTTCACCCAGCAGTCGCTGCGCCGGCCCGGCTCGTAGCGGCTGTCGCGCCGCTTGGCGACCACCCCCTCCATGCCCTGGGCGCGGGTCGCGGTCAGCACCGCCTCGCCGTCGCCGGGGAAGGCCGGCGGCACCTGCCACCGGTCGCCGGACAGCGGCAGCGACTCCAGCGCCGCGCGTCGCTCGTCGTACGGCCGGGTCAGCAGGGAGACGCCCGCCAGGTGCAGGACGTCGAACAGCAGCAGGGTCACGGGGATGTCCCGCTGCAACTCTGCTGTCGGTGTGCGCGCGTGCATCCGTGACTGCAGCCGGCCGAAGTCCGCCCGCCCGGCGGCGTCGAAGGCCACCACCTCGCCGTCGAGCAGTGCCGCGGTCGACCCGAGCGGGAGCGCGAGCCCGCGCAGCTCCGGATAGGCGGCCGTGATGTCGTTGCCGTTGCGGGAGGTCATCGTGACGCGGCCGCCGTCGACGGCGACGAGCGCCCGGACGCCGTCCCACTTCACCTCGTAGGACCAGCGGCCGTCGTCCGCCGGCAACGGCCCCGTCCTGGCCAGCATCGGCGAGATCCCCTGCGGCAGCGGCGCCCGGCCTGCAGGCGGCGGATCCACGCGGTGCACCCTGCGTGTTTACCCGGCAGCGACCGGCCCGCGCGCGGTCTGGGGCAACCGCGGCTGGGGCACAGTGGTGGCACCCGGCGGAGCCGCCGGTCGCGCTGCCGCGCCCGCCCCGAAGGACCCGTGCCGAGACGATGACAGCCCGCTGGCCGTGGCCGAAGGTGCGCGGCTGGCTGGTGCACGGCTACACCGCCACCGGCGCGGTGCTGGCCCTGCTGATCGTGCTGGCCGCCGTCGAGGGTGACATCGCCAGGGCGCTGTGGCTGGGGCTGGCCGCGCTCGTCATCGACGGGACCGACGGCATGCTCGCCCGCCGGTTCGACGTCAAGGGGCGGCTGCCGGAGTTCGACGGGGCGCTGCTCGACAACATCGTCGACTACCTGACCTACGTCTTCGCGCCGGTCGTGCTGCTGCTGCAGACCGGGCATCTCCCGCAGGGGGCGGCGGGGACGCTCGTGGCGGCCGTCCCGCTGCTGGCCTCGAGCTACCAGTTCTGCCGGGTGGACGCCAAGACCGACGACCACTTCTTCCTGGGCTTCCCGAGTTACTGGAACGTCGTCGCGTTCTACGCGATCGCCCTGGACCTTTCGCCCGGCGCCACCTCCGGCCTGATCGTCGTCTGCGCGCTGCTCGTGCTCGTGCCGGTCGGCTACCTCTACCCGTCGCGGATGACGGTGCTCCGGCTGCCGACCCTGGTGCTCACGGCGGCCTGGCTGGTGCTCTACGCGGTCGTCGTGGCGCAGCTGCCGGCACCGCACCCGGCGGTCTTGGCGGCGTCGCTGGCCTACGTCGCGTACTACGGCGGGCTCAGCCTGTACCTGGAGCGCCGGCGACGGGTGGACCGGCGCGTCTCTCCCGCTGCCCCCGGCCGGTTCCGGGGTCGGACGAGGTCGCGAACGTGACACTGCTCGCCACCCTGAGCGCGCTCGGGGCCATGACACTGTTCGGCATCGCGGCGGTGCTGCAGGGTCTGGCCACCGCCCGGGCCGGCGACGTGGGCGTGCTGGATCCACGGCTGCTGATCCGGCTGCTGCGCCAGCCCGCCTTCCTCGTCGCGCTGCTGCTCAACCTGACCGGCTTCGGGCTGCACGTCGTCGCTCTGCAGGCGCTGCCGCTGTTCCTCGTGCAGGCGGTCATCGCCGGCAGCGTCGCGGTCACCGCCCTGCTGTCGGTGCCGGTCTTCGGCTCGCACCTGGGTCCCCGGCAGCGTGCGGCCGTCGGCCTGGTGGTGCTGGGCCTGGTCCTGCTCGGCACGTCCGCCGCGGCGCACCGGGCGGAGCCCGCCGGCCCCGGGACGCCGGCGGTGCTGCTCGCCGTCGTGGTCGCCGTGCTCCTGGTGGCCACCGCGGTGCGCCGGCTCCCGGCGCAGGTGGCCACCCTGCTGCTCGGGCTGCTCGCGGGTGTCGGCTTCGGCGTGGTGGCCATCGCCGCGAGACTGCTCCCGGAGCGGGGCCTCGCGCTGCTCACCTCGCCCACGGCGGCCGTGCTGGTGGCGGCGGGCGGCTCCGCCTTTTTCGTCTACTCCGCCGCCATGCAGCGGGGATCGGTCACCACGGCCACCGCCGCGATGGTGGTCACCCAGACGGTCGTGCCGGCGGTCGCCGGGCTGCTGCTGGGCGACGACATCCGCCCGGGCTTCGTCCCGGTGGCCGCCGTCGGCTTCGCGCTCGCGCTGCTGGGCGCGCTCGCCCTCGGCCGCTACGAGCCCGGCCTGCCGGCAGCCGCGCCGGCCCTGCTGCCTCGGTGATGCCCTGCTGCCTCGGTGATCTTGGGCGTAGGGTGGCCCGCACCGGCGTACGCCAGGACATCAGCGACAAGATCGTCGGGTGCGGGTGGAGCGGACCGCGCTCGGGTAGGGGGGCGGCGTGAGGTCGATCTGGAAGGGCGCCATCAGCTTCGGGCTGGTGACGATCCCGGTGAAGCTCTACAGCGCCACCGAGCAGAAGGACGTGACCTTCCACCAGGTCCGGCGCAGCGACGGCAGCCGCATCAAGTACAAGCGGGTGGCGGCGGCCGACGGCGAGGAGGTGACCTACGGCGACATCGCCAAGGGCTACGAACTGTCCAGCGGTGAGACCGTCGTGCTGACCGATGAGGACTTCAAGGACCTGCCGCTGTCCACCCACCGGGCGATCGACGTGCTGGCGTTCGTGCCGCTCGACGAGCTCGACCCGATCTTCTTCGAAAAGAGCTACTACCTCGAGCCCGACAAGGCCGGCACCAAGCCGTACGTCCTGCTGCGCGACGCGCTGGAGCAGTCCGGGAAGGTCGCCGTGGTCAAGGTCGCGCTGCGCAACCGCGAGTCGCTGGCCGCGCTGCGCGTACGCAACGGCGTGTTCGTGCTCGAGACGATGCTCTGGCCGGACGAGGTCCGCACGCCGGACTTCGCCTTCCTGGACGAGCAGGTCGAGGTGCGCCCGCAGGAGCTGGCGATGGCGGGCAGCCTGATCGACGCGCTGTCCGGCACCTTCGAGCCGGGGCAGTACACGGACAGCTACCGGGAGGCCCTGCAGGCGGTCATCGAGGCCAAGGTCGAGGGCCGCGAAATCGTCCAGCCGACCGATGCACAGCCGACGTCGGGCACCGTGGTCGATCTCATGGCGGCGCTGCGGGCCAGTGTGGAGGCGGCCAAGAAGGGCCGACCGCAGGTTGCGCCGGCCGAGGCCGAGCAGCCGGCCAAGGCCAAGGCAGCGGCGAAGCAGCCGACCAAGGCCAAGGCAGGGGCGAAGCAGCCGGTCAAGGCCGAGGCAGCGACGAAGCAGCCGGCCAAGGCCGCCCCGAAGAAGGCCCCGCGCAAGACCGCCTGACCGGCCGGCGAGCGCCGCCGCTCCCCGTCGGTAGGGTCGGGGTCCCCTCCAGCGAGGACCCGATGACCGCCCTTCCCGACGAGCACTCCCTCGGTGCCGACCTGCTCGGTGATCCGGTGCGCCTTGCCGCCGTCCACCGGGTGCTGCAGGGTGGGACCACCGCCAGCGGGCTCGACCGGCTCACCCGGCTGGCCGCCGACCTGCTGGACAGCCCGTGGGCGCAGGTGTCGCTGCTCGCCGAGGAGCAGGTGATCGCCAGCCTGTTCGGCAGCGGGGTCACCGCCGACGTCAGCGCCGACCAGCGGAGGGGGCGGCTCGCCGACAGTCTGTGCACCGTCACCGTCAGCCTGGGTGCGCCGTTCTCCGTGTCGGACACGCGGGAGGACCCGCGGGTGCGCGACCTGCCGCCGGTGACCAGCGGGGGTGTCCGGGCCTATCTCGGTGTGCCGATGCTGACGTCGACGGGGCTCGTCCTCGGGGCCATGTGCGTGTACGACGAGCGTCCCCGGACGTGGTCGCCGCGCGACGTGGGGGTGCTCGCCGAGCTGGCCGCCAGCGCCAGCGCCGAGCTCGAGCTGCACGCCGTCAGCCTGGAGATGGCGACCAAGGCCGCCCAGCTCGACCTGGCGCTGGGGGCCGCCGACACGGGCAGCTTCGACTGGGACCTGCGCTCCGACGAGCTGCACTGGGACAGCCGGCTGGTGCGGCTGTTCGGCTACGACAGCGAGTCCTTCGGCGGCCGGCTGGCGGACTTCAGCGAGCGGGTCCACCCGGACGACCGGGCCCGGGTGAACGAGGCACTCGAGCAGGCCATCGAGTCGGTCGGGGACCTGTCGCTGGAGTACCGCATCGTCCGCGCCGACGGGGTGCGCTGGGTCGAGGCGCGCGGCCGGGTCCTGCCGGGCAGCGACGGGCGCCCGGTCCGGGTCCTCGGTGTCGCCTACGACTCGACCGAGTTGCGCGAGGCACGCAACAAGCTGGCCCGTCTGCTCGAGACGATGAGCGACGCCTTCTTCTCCCTGGACCCGCAGTGGTGCTTCACCTTCGTCAATCCCGAGGCGGAGAAGCTGCTCGGCCGCACCGCCGCCGAGCTGCTCGGCCAGAACGTCTGGGAGGCCTTCCCGGAAGCCGCCGGGTCGGTCTTCCAGGAGCACTACGGGCTCGCCGTCGAGACCGGGGAGCCGGTCTCCTTCGAGAGCTACTACCCCCCGCTGTCGGCGTGGTTCGAGGTGCGCGCCTGGCCGACGCCGGACGGCCTGTCGGTCTACTTCCGCGAGGTCAGTGCCCGCCGTCAGGCGGACGAGGAGCGCGAGCAGGCGATCGTCGAGCGCGAGCGGGCCTCCGCCGCCGCGGAGGTCGCCAACGCCCGGCTCTCGCTGCTGGCTGACGCCTCGCACCGTCTCGCGCAGTCGCTGGAGCCGGCCCAGGTGCTGCAGCGACTCGCGGAGGCGGTGCTCCCGACCCTCGGGGACTTCCTCGTGGTCGGGCTCGCTCCCGAGGCGGCCGGCGCCCTGCTGCAGCGCGAGCTGCCCGACGACGACGCGGTGCACGTCGTGCACGTGGCGCACGCACGTACCCAGCACCGGGCCGCCCTGGACCGTCTGGTGCGGGCGCTGCCGCTCAGCACCGGCGACCCGGTCGGTCTCGGAGCGGTCGTGCGGACGGGCCGTGCGGAGTGGCTGCCCGAGGTTCCGGAGGAGGTCCTGGCCGCCGTGACCTCCGACCCCGGCCTGCTGGATGCGCTGCGGGACCTGGGGGTGGGCCGGGCGTTGACGGTGCCGCTGATCAGCCGCGGACGCCGGCTCGGAGCGGTGGTCGTCGGGGAACCGCCGAGCGGACCGGTCGACCACGCGCTGCTCAGCGACCTGGCCGCCCGGGCCGCCGTCGCGCTCGACAACGCCCTGCTGTACGGCGCGGAGTTGCGCACCGGCTTGACGCTGCAGCGCAGCCTGCTGCCGGGCGCCGTCCCGCAGCTTCCGGGCATCGACATCGCCGTCCGCTACCGGCCCGGCGCGACGGGAGCGTTCGTCGGGGGTGACTGGTACCAGGGTGTCGTCGTGGGGGACGAGCTCGTCCTGTGCATGGGTGACGTGATGGGGCACGGCATGCGCAGCGCGGCCCGGATGGGGCAGCTCCGGGCCATCGTGGCGACGCTCGCGCTGGAGGGTCACGGTCCTGGGGGGCTGCTCGGCCGGCTGGCGGCGAACTGCGATGTCCTGCTCGACCTGGAGCTGGCGACGCTGCTGGTCGCCGCCTACTCGCCCACCCGCCGCACGCTGACCGTCGCCTCCGCCGGTCACCCGCCGCCGCTGCTCGCGCCCCTGGACCGGCCGCCGTCCTACGTCGCCGTCGTGCCCGGCCCGCCGATCGGCACGCTGCCCGGTTCGTACGAGGAGGTGGTGCTCGACGTGCCGCCGGGCGCGACGCTCGTGCTCTACACCGACGGTCTGGTCGAGCAGCGCGGCCAGGGCCTCGACACCGGCCTCGAGGCGCTGCGGCGGGCGCTGGAGGACCTGAGGCTGCCGCCGGAAGCGGTCGCGGACCACCTGCTCGAGTCGCTCGGTCGTAGCGAGGGTGCAGCGGACGACGTCGCGCTGCTGGTCCTGTCGCACCTGCCGGACGACTGAGTGCTCTGCCTGCAGGGGGGCGCCGAGTTCGGACCGGGCTGCCGGTCCATGGACACCGACCTGCTGCGCCGGGCAGCCGGCGGGAAGGTCGTCGTCACGGCCCTCGCCGGCGCACCGGGGCGGGAGTACCGCACCGCGGGGGAGAACGGCGTGCGCCACTTCCGGGCGCTCGGAGCTGCGCAGGCCGTCGTCGCGCCGGACGTCCGCGAGGACCCCGACCGTGCGCTGGTGGCGCTGCGGACGGCCCGGCTGCTGGTCCTGCCGGGCGGCTCGCCGGCGCGATTGCTGGAGGCCCTGCAGACCACTGCGGTCGGCGTGCTGGTCGCCGAACTCCTGGCGGACGGAGTCGTCGTCGTGGGCTCGAGCGCCGGAGCGATGGTGCTGTGCGAGTGGACCGTCCTCCCGGACCGACGCGGCCCGCACGGTCCGGCCGTGGTGCGCGGGCTGGGCGTCGTTCCCGGCCTGGTCGTGCTCCCGCACTGGAGCGGCGGCTCCAGCCGGGGCGAGTGGCTGCGGGCCATCGAGCAGACCGTGCCGTCCGGCGTGCAGGTCGTCGGGCTGCCGGAGCAATCGGGGATCGTCGTCGAGGACCACTCGCTCACTGCGGTCGGCCGGTCCGCGACGGCCCTGGTCACCGAAGGCCGGGAGCTGCCGGTCGCGGGCACGTGGAGGGTCCCGTAGCGTTCGGTGTGACGGTGTCGCCCGGAACAGTTGCCAGACCGCCGGGGCGACGGCTCCGGTCGGTGGGCAGGAGTGGGACAATCGCGCCGCGTCCGCACCACGCGCACCCAGCCCAGGAGGACAGCCAGCCGTGACCCAGAACGATCCCCGGGACCCCACCCAGCTCCCGAGCAGCCTGGGCGGGCCGATGTCGGAGCGGATGCAGGCGCTGCTGTCACGCGCCGCCGAGGACCAGCTCACCGAGCAGCGCCAGGTGTCGGCCGTGCTTGCCGATCTGCGTTCGCTGGTGGGGGATCTCGCCGAGCAGCTGCACGGCACCGCCTCCGCCGCCCGGCTGGACAGCCTCGGCGGCGACCTTTCCCTGCTGTTCACCGAGCTGCGGATGGCGACCGCCGGGCTCGGTGAGCGGCTGGACACGCTGGGGCGCCGGGTCGACGACCAGGCTGCCTCGACCGCAGAGATGGTCAGCACCAGCGGCTCCGGCGCCGAGGCGGTGGCCGTTCGGGTGAGCGGGCTGGCGGCCGAACTGGCCGGCCAGAGCGAGGCCCTCGACCGGCTGAGCGACGCCGTCAGCGCGATCGGCGGCCTCCCCGACGCGTTCACGTCGGTCCACCGGGAGGTGTCCGGTCTGCACGACCGGCTGGCGCCACTGGCTGAGGTGCGGAACGGCCTGGCCGAGCTCACCGCCCGGACCGGTGCCGTCGAGGCGCTGCTCCCTGACGTGGCCGCGCTCGGTAGCCGGATGGACTCGCTCGGCGGGGACCTCACCCGTACCCGCGACTCGGTGGTCGCCGCGGTCACCGCGCGGATGGATCGTCTGGAGGAGCTGGCTCAGCGGCCGACGCTCACCCAGGAGGGTCTCCATCGCGCCCTGGCGCCGCTGCTGTCGCGGCTGGACGAGCTTGCCGCCGCCGGTCCCGTGGTCGAGCGACTCACCGGTCTGGACACTCGGCTGGGCGGGCTCGAGCAGCGGCTCGACGCCGTCGCCGGCCAACTGGCCGACGTCGGGAGCGCGGCCAGTGAGCTGCCCGCTGTCGCCAGCGACCTGGGCCGCGTCGTCGCCCGGGTCGACGAGCTGCCCGCCGTACGATTTGAGGTCGCCGCGCTGCGGGCCGGCCTCACGGCGCTTCAGGACGACTCGCCGCTGCCCTCGCTGGTGGCGGGCGTCGCGACCATGCGCGAGGACCTGGAGGAGCTGGCTCGCCGGGTGTCGGGACTGGGCGGACCGACCAGCGAGGCGATCGCGACCGCCGTCAGCCAGCAGGTCACCGACCGCCTGGTCGACGAGCTCGCGCCCCGCGTCGCCGACGTGGTGCTCACCCGCGTGGCGACCACCCTCGTGGAACGCGTGTCCGGCAGCGTCACGAGCAGCGTGCAGAACGGCCTGACCGAGAAGGTCCGCGCCGTCAACGCCGACACCGAGCGCCGGATCAGCGCGCACGTCGACGAAGCCGTGTTGGCCCTCGCCGAGGCGTTGCTGCGCCGCCGCCGTGGCAACCGCGGGGGCGGCGGCGCGGTGGCGGGGCTCCTGGAGGTCGAGCCGGCCGTCTCCGGTGCGGCGGCCGTGCCCCCGGTCGCGCCGCCGGACGTCGCCGCTCCGGACGCCGCCGGTCCTGACACCGCCGGTCCGGAGGGGCCTCCGGGAGGTCCGGATACCGCCGGTCCGGAGTCGGCGGCCGACGGTGATCCGGCGGAGGAGGTGGCCGACGGTGATCCGGCGGAGGAGGTGGCCGACGGTGATCCGGCAACGCGGGCGGTTCCGGATGCCCCCGTCGACGTACCCGCGGAGCCCGGCACGCCCGAGGTCGCCGACGCGGGGGACGACGCCGGGGACGATCCGGCAACCGACGCACCTGAGCAGGCACGCGGGCCGGGGCTGTACCCGACGCTCGACGCGATGTTCGACGACGCCGTCGAGTCGGCGCCCGAGCCGGCCCACGCGCCGAAGCATGCCCGCGCGCCCGAGCCGGACCGCGCGGATGAGGGCGAGCAGGACGCCGTCGCGCCGGCACAGACCGACGCGGTGCCCGACGTCGTGGACACGCCGAGTGACCCGGTGACGGACGCGCCGGTCGAGGCGGTGGAGGAGCCGCACGAGAGGGACGGCCGGCCCGAGGACGCCGGTCCGCTGCACCCTGGCATCGACAGCTCGCAGGCCCCGCCGCCACCCGCCGGTCCCCCGACCAGGCCTGCACCGCCTGGCTTCACGACGTTTTCGATGCCGCGCAGCTCAGCCGGCGAGTCAGTCGGCGAGCCCACGGCCGACATCGACGAGCTGCTGCCGGCGCCGGCACGACCCGGCCCCGTCGCTCCGGTGCCGGCATACGAGGCGCCGCGGTATGAGGCGCCGGCATACGAGGCGCCGCGGTATGAGGCGCCGGCATACGAGGCGCCGCGGTATGAGGCGCCGCCCGCACCCGCACCCGCACCCGCACCCGCACCCGCATCCGCACCCGCGGAAGACTGGGACGACGAGGACGACGGGCCGCCGCGGCGACCGTGGTGGCGTCCGGGCGGCTGATCCCGGCACGCATGACGATGGCCGGGCCCCGCGGGCCCGGCCATCGTGTTCGTCGAGGACTACCTGAAGACATCCTCTGGCGGGGACTACCTGAAGACGTCCTTGACCTTCTCGCCCGCCTGCTTGAGATTGCCGGCTGCCTGGTCCTTGTTGCCCTCTGCCTCGAGCTGCTCGTCCCCGCTGGCCCTGCCGAGGTGCTCCTTGCCCTGGCCGGTGACTTCCTGTGCCTTGTTCTTCAGTTTGTCCGGTCCGCTCATGGTGAGCCTCCTCTTCCTCGTCACCTCCTGTGCCCGGTGCGGCGTTCGGGAACACGTCGAACGGCGGATGGATGGGCAACCGGCGGCCGACGACCGGAGTCCTCGCGGTGCCCGCCCAGATGGGCGATGACCTGTTGCCGGACGCGCTGGCCGATGCCGGCTGCACGGGGTCCTTCTGCAGTCAGGTCGGAACCGGTGGGCCCCACGACTGCGGGCGTGCCCGCCTAGCTGGGCGGCGTGACCACGCCAAGATCAATCCGCCGCGCCCGCTGCCCGGGCGTTCTCGGTGCCAGCAGCGCCTGATCGATGCACGGGTGTGGCACCAGGAGCCGGCCGAGGATCCGGCCCGAGGATCCGGCCGAGCGGCAGGTGGTCGCTGCTGGCAAGTCTGGAATGTTGCAGCACGTCGGGCAACGGGACCGCGGCTACCGGCGCGGGTGTCGTGTCAGGGCTCAGGCCGGCACGAGACCAAGATCTTCGAAACATCCACAGGGCCAGGATCCTGTGGATGTTCCGAAGATCTTGGGCTGCGTGTGCAGGTCCGGTCGATGCCGGACACGTGCCCCTTCGCAGCGGTCCCGAAGCGATGCTCTGGGCGCCCGGGTGCCATCGACTTCTCGCCGTTCAGCGGCGGTGGCTGCGGGGTCGTGGTCGTGGTCCCGGCTGCCGTTCCGGAGAGGTGTGTGCTGTCGGGGGGTGTGCACCACAGGTCAAGAATCGAGAAAACTTGACCTGTGGTGTACACCCCGCTGTGCGGCACATGTCGATGCGCGGGAGATCAGGACCGCACTACGCGCGGGGCGGTGATCTCCACGGGGGTGTGGTCGTCATCGACCTGCTCGATCTGCGGGAACCTGCTCGATCAGCGGGAACCTGCGCTCACGTGGCCGGGAAGGTGATCGCCACCACGTAATCAGTCGGTGATCGCCACCACGTAATCAGTCGGTGATCGCCACCACGTAATCAGTCGGTGATCGCCACCACGTAACCGGCTCGGTGATCGCCACGCCTACACCTCCTCTGGGCGAGGAGCGCACGTTGCCGCGAACCGACCGGCCTGACGGGCGAGGGAATCTGCTGCACCCTGGCACTCTTGTTCTCAACAGAAGAACTGCCGTCAGCCTGAAGGAGTCCCCGTGTCGCTGC
This sequence comes from Mycobacteriales bacterium, assembly GCA_040902655.1. Taxonomy (NCBI): domain Bacteria; kingdom Bacillati; phylum Actinomycetota; class Actinomycetes; order Mycobacteriales; species Mycobacteriales bacterium. Next base: position 67,909 of record JBBDWV010000032.1, on the reverse strand, counting down.
CGCCGCTGGTCGAGCCGGCCGCCGAGCTGACCCGCCAAGAGGTCATGCGCTACAGCCGCCACCTGATCATTCCCGACGTCGCGATGGACGGGCAGAAGCGACTGAAGAACGCCAGGGTCCTCGCCGTCGGCGCCGGAGGGCTGGGTAGCCCCACGCTGATGTACCTCGCCGCCGCGGGCGTCGGCACGCTCGGCATCGTCGACTTCGACGTCGTCGACGAGAGCAACCTGCAGCGCCAGGTCATCCACGGCCAGAGCGACATCGGCAGGTCCAAGGCGGAGAGCGCCAAGGCCTCGGTGCAGGAGATCAACCCGCTCATCGAGGTGGTGCTCCACCAGGAGCGGCTGGACTCCACGAACGTGATGGAGATCTTCGCGCAGTACGACCTCATCGTCGACGGTACGGACAACTTCGCGACCCGCTACATGGTCAACGACGCGGCGTTCTTCCTCGACAAGCCCTACGTCTGGGGCTCGATCTACCGCTTCGACGGTCAGGCCTCGGTCTTCTGGCCGACTGCCCCCGGCGGCAACGCCCCCTGCTACCGGTGCCTCTACCCGGAGCCGCCGCCCCCCGGCATGGTGCCGAGCTGCGCCGAAGGCGGGGTGCTCGGCGTGCTCTGCGCCAGCATCGGCTCCATCCAGACCAACGAGGCGATCAAGCTGCTGATGGGCGTCGGCGAGCCGCTGGTGGGCTCGCTGATGGTCTACGACGCGCTCGAGATGGAGTACCGCAAGATCAAGGTCCGCAAGGACCCGGAGTGCCCGCTGTGCGGCAAGAACCCCACCATCACGGGCCTCATCGACTACGAGGCCTTCTGCGGCGCCGTGTCCGAGGAAGCACAGGAGGCGGCCACCGGCAGCACCATTCTGGCGACCGAGCTCAAGGCGAAGATGGACGCCGGCGAGGACTTCGTGCTGGTCGACGTGCGTGAGCCCGCGGAGTACGAGATCGTCCGGATCCCGGGATCGGTGCTCATCCCGAAGGGCGACATCCTCAGCGGCTCGGCGCTGTCCCAACTGCCGCAGGACAAGCAGATCGTCCTGCACTGCAAGAGCGGCGTGCGCTCCGCCGAGGCGCTCGCCTCCCTGAAGGCGGCCGGCCTCACCAACAGCGTGCACGTCCAGGGGGGCGTGCTCGCGTGGGCAGCCCAGGTCGACCCGAGTCTGCCCACGTACTAAGGGCTCTCGTACGGGCCGACGTGGATGCTCGACCTTCGCGGGGCGGGTCCACAGCACTCCGGTGCTGTGGACCCGCGAAAGTTCGGCCAGACCCACCGCAGCCCGGGATCAGTACGCGCCGGGGGTCCGGCCGAGCACCCCGGAGCCACCGGAGCCACCGGCGCCGTCGGTGAACCGCTCACCCACAACCAGGCCGGTGCTGTCGATGGTGAACTCCCGGACGGCCGAGTCGTGCCGGCTGCCGCGCATCTTGAGCGCCGTCAGCACGCGCCGGATCGAGCCGTCCACCTCGACGTAGCGCAGCAGCACGATCGTGTCGATGACTCCTGAGACGTAGCTGTCGGTGGCCGACCTGCCGCCGCCCAGCAGGTCGGCTGCCGAGGAGGTGACCAGCGTCGTGACGCCGGTCTCCTTGGCGTAGGACGTGAGGCCGATGACGAACTCGCGGTAGGACTCCGGCGACCCGAGCCGCTCGAGCGCCGACAGGCTGTCGACGGCGATCCGGGAGGGCGAGAAGCGGTCCACCACGGCCCTGATCTCGACCAGGTGGTCGTCCAGTGACGCGACCTCGGGGTAGAGCGGGACGATGAGCAGGTGCCCCGCCTGCTCGTGTCGCTCGAGGTCGTGGCCCCAGCCGCGGGCGTTGCGCAGGATCTGCTCGCGCGTCTCCTCGTAGGCGAACAGCACCACCCGCTCACCCAGAGCGGCGCCGGCGTCGAGGAACGCGGTGGCCAGCAGCGTCTTGCCGGTGCCGGTCGGGCCGGACACCAGCGTGCTGGAGCTCTGGAAGAGCCCCCCGCCGGTCATGGCGTCGAACTCGGAACTGCCGGTGCTCAGCCGCTCGTCGAGCAGCGTTGCCTGCTCCGGCTCCCGGACCGGCAGGACGACCAGCCCCCGGCCGGGAACGATGGTGCACGCCACGGCGCCCTTGTGGTGCATCGCGCCGCGCATCTTCAGCACCTCGACCGTGCGCCGGCGGAACGTCCCCTCGCGCACGTTGCGCAGCAGCACGACGGTGTCGGCGACGAACTCCTCGATGCCGTAGCGGGACATGGTCCCGTCCCGGTCGTCCGGCGCCTCGACGGTCAGCACGATGGTGAGGCCCATGCCCCGCAGGGTCCGGATGAGCGACCGCAGCCGCTGTCTGACGACGACTGGATCCTCGGCCAGGGAGAGCATCACGGTGAGGCCGTCCAGGACCAGCCGTTCGGCGCCGGTGCCGTCCACCGCGTGCCCGACCTGCGCCGCCAGCGTCTCCAGGTTGTACGGCGCCACCTCGCCCGAGGGCCGAAGGACCGGCGAGGCGTCGACGAAGCGCCACTGGCCGGCCGCCTCCCACGCCGGCACGTCGAACCCGAGGGTCCCCAGGTTCGTCCGCAAATCCGGAGCCGGCTCCTCGAAGGTGACGAACACGCCCGCCTGCCCGGCCCGGACACCTTCGGCCAGGAAGTGCCCGGCGAACACCGTCTTGGCGCTGCCGGCCCGGCCGACCAGCACCGTCGCGCGGCCGCGCGGGATGCCGCCCATGGCGACGTGGTCGAAGCCGGGGATGCCGGTCGCCAGCTTCGGCACCGACGCACCGGACTCGTGGCCGTCGCGGCCCAGATGCAGCAACCCGGCTCTGCGCGCGCTGCCGGCGCCGTTCACCCTGACCCTCCCTGGCCGGGGCGGGCCGCCGACCCGGCCTCGCCGACCGCCAGCTCACCGCGCGGGAGCAGGAACCAGGCCGTCTTGCCGCCACCGGGGTGCGGTGACATCGCGGAGGAGGGCGCGAGCGCGGCGACCAGGCCGAGGCCCCAGCCGCCCTCGCGCCCGTCGTACGGCCACTGGCGGGCGGGGAGGTCCTGGTCGTGGACGGTCACGACGACTGAATGTTCGGCGATGGCGATCCCCACCTCGATGGCGGTACGGGCGTGCAGCACGGCGTTGGTCACCAGCTCGCTGGTGAGCAGCAGGAGGACGTGGGCCGTCTCCTCGGGCAGCGGCGGAGCGTGCTCCCGTACGAAGGAGCGGGCCTCGGTGACCAACTGGGGCAGCGGGTCCAGGTGCAGGTGGTGGCACGTCCGCAGCGAGTCGCCGGGGGGCAGCGCCTCGCGGAGCACGTGCTGACAGCTCATGCTCTCCCGGTCCTCGTGGCGGCTGGTCCGGTGCGACCGCGTCAGGTGGGTTCGTGCCCCACACTGGGCTTCGTGAAGCGCCCCGTGGCCAGCTCCTCCGCCGGTCTGGCCGTCCGCGCCCGCGCAGGGGCACCTCCCACCCCGTACGCCCGAACGGTCCTCGACGTGGTGGACCGCATCCCGGCCGGCAAGGTCCTGACGTACGGGGACGTCGCGGAGCTGATGGGCCGGGGATCGCCGCGTACGGTCGGGGCGGTGCTGAGCGACCACGGCCGCGAGGTGCCGTGGCAGCGGGTGGTGCAGGCGTCCGGCCGGCCGGCCGAGCCGTACCTGCAGGAGGCGCTGCGGCTGCTCACGACCGAGGGCTGTCCGCTGGTGGGCGAGCGGGTCGACCTGGCGGCGGCCCGCTGGAACGGCCGGTAGCCGGCCGGTGGCCGGCCGGTGGCCGGTCGGGGAGGTCGTGGAGCAGCCGGGCCGCCGGGGAACTGTCGGATCTGCGTGGTGGAGTGGCTCCCCGTGAGCCGCTCCGTCCGATCCGCCCCCACGCCGGCGCCCTACCGGCTGGTCCGCACGCCGCCGTCCGCGGCGCGCCGGCTCGTGCCGGACCCGCAGCAGGCCGAGGTGCTGGCGCATCGGGGCGGGCCGCTGCTGGTCCTGGCCGGCCCCGGCACCGGCAAGACGACGACGATGGTCGAGGCCGTCGCCCGCCGGGTGGAGGCAGGGCTGGCGCCCGAGCAGGTGCTGGTGCTGACCTTCAGCCGCAAGGCGGCGCAGGAGCTGCGCGAGCGGATCACCACCCGGCTCGGTGCACCGAGCGCCGGTCCGGCCGCCTGGACCTTCCACGCCTTCTGCTATGCCATGGTGCGCGAGCACGCGCCGGTCGAGCTCTGGGCCGAGCCGCTGCGGCTGCTGTCCGGCGCCGAGCAGGACGTCGCGCTGCGCGAGCTGCTGCGCGGGTCGGTCGAGCTGGGCCGGGAATGGCCGCCGACGCTGCGGGCCTGCCTGGCCACCCGGGGGCTCGCCGAGGAGGTGCGCGCGCTGCTGTCCCGGGCCCGTGAGGTGGGGCTGGAGCCGGCCGACCTCGCGGCGCTGGCTGCGCGCGAGGGCCGGGCCGACTGGGCCGCGCTGGCCGGCTTCTTCGGCGAGTACCTCGACGTGCTCGACGCCCGGGGCGCCGTCGACTACGCCGAGCTGGTCTCCCGCGCGGTGCTGATCGCGGAGGATCCCGAGCACGGGCCGGTGCTGCGGGCGCGCTACGGCGCGGTCTTCGTCGACGAGTACCAGGACACCGACCCTGCCCAGGAGCGGCTGCTGCAGGCGCTGGCCGGCGGCGGCCGCGACCTCGTCGCCGTCGGCGACCCCGACCAGTCCATCTACGCCTTCCGTGGCGCCGAGGTGCGCGGGCTGCTCGACTTCCCCTCCCGCTTCCGGGCCGCCGACGGCGCTTCCGCGCCGGTCGTGGCGCTGCGCACCTGCCGCCGGTCCGGCCCGGCACTGCTGGAGGCGTCCCGGCTGGTGGCCCGGCGGATCCCGGCGCCGGGGCTGGCCGCCGACCGGATCCGCGCCCACCGCGACCTGCAGCCGGCGGCGGGGGCGCCGCCCGGGCTGGTCGAGGCGCACACCTACCCCTCGGTCGGCGCGGAGGCCGACGCGATCGCGGAGCTGCTGCGCCGCGAGCACCTCGAGCGCGGCACCCCGTGGTCGCGGATGGCGGTCCTGGTCCGCTCCGGAGCCCGGTCGGTCCCCCTGCTGCGCCGCGTCCTGACCGCGGCCGGTGTGCCGCTCGACGTGGCCGGCGACGAGCTGCCGCTGTCCCGCGAGCCGGCCGTCGCGCCGCTGCTCCTGGCCCTGCGCGTCGCCGGTGACCCGGCGGAGCTGACGACCGAGCGGGCGCGCGCGCTGTTGCTCAGCCCGCTCGGCGGCGCCGACCCCGCGCTGCTGCGCCGGCTCGGCCGGGAGCTGCGGGCGGTCGACCGGGCGGCGGCCGGCGAGGCGGCGGACACCGGCCAGGTGCCCAGCCGGCTGCCGGCGCCCTCCGCCGAGCTGATCCGGGCGGCGCTGGCCGATCCGCGGCTGCTGCTCCCCGTCGACCCGCCGGTGGCCCGCCCGGTGGAGCGCCTCGCGGCG
>JBBDWV010000032.1:0-62474 GCA_040902655.1 Mycobacteriales bacterium | reverse complement strand
CGCGGCGCTGCTCGCCCGCGCCCGCGAGGCGCTCGCCGAGGGTCCCGAGGCCGCGCTGTGGGAGCTGTGGTCCGGCAGCCCGTGGCCGGCCCGGCTGGAGGCCGCCTCGCTGCGCGGCGGTGCGACGGGGCGGTCGGCCGACCGCGATCTCGACGCGGTGGTGTCGCTGTTCGCCACCGTCGGGCGAGCCGGCGATCGGCGCCGGTTGACCGGCGTCGGCACCCTGCTCGACGAGATCGAGGCTCAGCAGATCCCGGCCGACACGCTCGCCGAGCAGGGCGTGCGCGGGGAGGCGGTCCGGCTGGTGACCGCCCACCGCAGCAAGGGCCTGGAGTGGGATGTCGTCGTCGTGGCCGGCGTGCAGGAGGGGGTCTGGCCCGACCTGCGCCGGCGCTCCACCCTGCTGGAGGCCGAGCGGCTGGCGCCGCTGTCGCAAGGGTCGCTGCGGGCGCCGTCGGAGCGCGCCGAGCTGCTGGCCGACGAGCGGCGGCTGTTCTACGTCGCGCTCACCCGCGCCCGCCGGCGGCTCGCCGTCACCGCCGTGGCCGGCACCGACGAGGAGGGTGAGCGGCCGTCCCGCTTCCTGTCCGAGCTGGGGCTTGCGGTGCAGGAGCACCTGGACCGGGTGGCCCGGCCGTTGTCGCTGCCGTCCCTGGTGGCCGCGCTGCGCCGGACGGCCGTCGATCCCGCGCGGAGCCCGGCCGCGCGTCGGGCGGCAGCGTCCCGGCTGGCCCGGCTGGCTGCCGAGGTCGACGTCGAGGGCCGGCCATTGGCGCCGGCTGCGCACCCTGCGTCCTGGTGGGGGCTCGCGTCGGTCAGCTCCTGCGCGACGCCGGTGCACCCGGAGGGCACGCCGGTGCCGCTGTCCGGCACCTCGCTGAGCGGGCTCGAGGAGTGCCCGCTGCGCTGGTTCCTCGAGCACGAGGTGCACGCGCAGTCCGCAGCCTCCTCCGCGATGGGCTTCGGGGGAGTGGTGCACGCGCTGGCCGACGAGGTCGCCACCGGCCGCACTCCCGCCGAGCTCGACGTGCTGATGGCCCGGCTCGACACGGTGTGGGGGCAGCTGGCCTACGACGCGCCGTGGCAGTCGGCCCAGCAGCACGAGCAGGCGCGCGAGGCGCTGCGCCGCTTCCTGACCTGGCACGCCGCGGCGCGGGACAGGACGCTGGTCGCCACGGAGGTGCCGTTCCGGGTCGAGCTGGAGGCGCCCGGCGGTCCCGTCCTGCTGCGCGGTTTCCTGGACCGGGTCGAGCTCGACCGCGACGGCCGGGTGCACGTCGTCGACCTCAAGACGGGGAAGGCGCCCTTCACCAAGGCCGCCATCGCCGGCCATGCCCAGCTCGGCAGCTATCAGCTGGCCGTGCGCGCGGGTGCCCTCGACGAGCTGCTGCCCGACCGACCCGAGGTCGGCGGGGCCGAGCTGGTGATGCTGCGGGTCGCCGACGGGTCCGGCCCCAAGGTCCAGGCACAGGAGGGGCTCGAGCCGTCCCCGACCTGGGTGGAGGCGCTGCTCGACACCGCCGTGCGGCGGGTGCTCGGCGAGAGCTTCCCGCCCACCCCGCAGGAGCGGTGCGGGCGCTGCCCGTTCCGCAGCTGCTGCCCCGCACAGCCCGACGGCCGGCAGGTGGTGACGTGACCGCACCCGAGCGGGTTGCTCGCCGCTGCCCAGCACGCACCGGGGACCCCGCATGAGACCCGCCGACCTGCGCGACCTGCTCGGCATCCCGTTCACCGACGAGCAGCTGGCGGCCGCGACGGCGCCGCTCGCCCCCGCCCTGGTGGTGGCAGGCGCCGGCTCCGGCAAGACCAGCGTGATGGCCGCCCGGGTCGTGTGGCTGGTGGCCACGGGGCAGGTGGCGCCGGACCAGGTGCTCGGGCTGACCTTCACCAACAAGGCCGCGGCCGAGCTGGCGGGCCGGCTGCGCGGCGGGCTGCTCCACGCGGGCGAGATTGGCGAGCCGGTCGTGTCGACCTACCACGCGTTCGCCGGCCGGCTGGTCACCGAGCACGGCCTGCGCCTGGGCGTCGAGCCGCGCTCGCGGCTGCTCGCCGACGCGACCCGCTATCAGCTCGCGGCGCGCGTCCTGCGGCGCCACCGCGGGCCGATCACCCACCTCACCAGCCCGTTGACCATGCTGGTCGCCGACCTGGTATCGCTGGAGTCCGAGCTGTCCGAGCACCTCGTCGCCCCGGAGCAGCTGCGCGCCTGGGACGCCGAGTGGCTGGAGGTCGTCGAGGCGACCTGCGCCGAGCTGGACGGCCAGAAGGGCACGAAGGGCCACTGCGACGAGCTTCGTACGATGGCGCTCGCGGCGCGTCGGCGGCACGAGCTCGCGGGCCTGGTCGCGGCGTACCGCACCGCCAAGAGCGAGCTGGACGCGCTCGACTTCGGGGACCAGGTGGCGTTGGCCGCGCGGCTGGCCGAGACGGTGCCGGAGGTCGGTGCCGCCGAGCGGGAGCGCTCGAGGGTGGTGCTGCTCGACGAGTACCAGGACACCAGCGTCGCGCAGCGCCGGATGCTGGTGGGGCTGTTCGGCGCTCCCTTGGCCCCTGGTCACCCGGTGACGGCGGTCGGTGACCCGTGCCAGGCGATCTACGGCTGGCGAGGGGCGTCGGTGTCCAATCTCGACGGCTTCCCGCGGCACTTCGCGCATCCCGACGGCAGCCAGGCCGCGACCTTCGCCCTCGCCGTCAACCAGCGCTCCGGCGGCCGGCTGCTGGCCCTGGCCAATTCCGTCGCGTCCTCGCTGCGGCTGCGGCACCGGATCGTCGAGTTGCAGGCACCGCCGGCCAAGGCCGACCTGGGGGAGACGGTCGTCGCGCTGCACACCACCTGGCAGTCCGAGTGCACCTGGGTGGCCGCGCAGGTGAAGGCTGCCGTCGACGCCGGCACGCCGCCGCGCGAGTGCGCCGTCCTGGTCCGCGCGCGCAGCGACTTCGCCGACCTGTACGCCGCTCTCACCGCAGCGGGCCTGCCGGTCGAGGTGGTCGGGCTCGGCGGGCTGCTGGCGCTGCCGGAGGTCGCCGACGTGGTCGCGGTCCTGCAGGTGCTCGATGACCCCACCGCCAACGCGCCGCTGCTGCGGCTGCTCACGGGGCCGCGCTGGCGGCTCGGTGCCCGCGACCTCGCGGTGCTCGGGCGGCGGGCGCGGGAGATCCTGGCCGTCGAGCAGCGGGGTGCGGACCCCTCCGACGGGACCGCGCTCGAGCAGGCGGTCGCGGGGGTCGACCCGTGCGACGTCGTGGCGCTGGCCGACGCGCTGGACCGACCCGGCTCGCAGGGCTGGTCGGCCGAGGCGCTGGCGCGGGTCACCGCCCTCGACGCCGAGCTGCGCACCCTGCGCGGCTTCCGCGACGAGCCGCTGCTCGACCTCGTCCACCGGGTCGTGGAGGTCACCGGCCTCGACGTCGAGTTGGCCGCCTCGCCGGAGGCGGTGCAGGCCCGGCGGCGCGAGTCGCTGTCCGCCTTCTTCGACGTGGTCGCCGGTTTCACCGACCTCGACGGCGAGACCAGCCTGAGTGCGTTCCTGGCCTTCCTGCGCGCGGCGCAGGAGCACGAGCGCGGGCTCGACGCGGTGACGCCGAGCGGCAGCGACGCGGTGCAGCTGCTGACCGCCCACCGTTCCAAGGGACTGGAGTGGGACGTCGTCGCCTGTCCCGACCTGACCCGCAAGGTCTTTCCGTCCGACACCCTGCGCGACCGCTGGACCACCAGCGGGTCGGTGCTGCCCGGCCCGCTGCGCGGTGACGCCGAGGACCAGCCGACGCTCGCCCGCTACGACAAGGACGGCCTGAAGGCCTACGTCCAGGAGTGCCGCGACCACCTCGAGCGCGAGGAGCGGCGGCTGGGCTATGTCGCCTTCACCCGTGCGCGGCACCTGCTCATCGGCAGCGGCCACTGGTGGGGGGCGACGCAGAAGAAGCCACGCGGGCCGTCCACGTTTCTCGGCGAGCTGCGCGCCCACGCCCTTGCCGGCGGCGGCCGGGTGGAGTGCTGGGCCGACAGGCCCCTGGAGACGAGCAACCCCGCGCTCGTCGAGCCGGCGCAGCACGTCTGGCCTGCGCCGTACGACGAGGAGCCCTACACGCGCCGCCGCGCCGCCGCCGACGCGGTGCTGGCCGACCTGGCCGCGCTCGAGGCCGGCCTCGCCCTGCCGGCCGAGGACCTTGCCGGTCTGCTGCCGTGGGAGCGCGAGCAGCTCGAGCGGTACGACCGGGAGGCCCTGCTGCTGCTCGAGGAGGAGCGGGCGGCGCGCCGGGGCGTCCGCGAGGTGGCCCTGCCGACAGCGCTGACCGCCAGCCAGCTGCTGCGGCTGCAGGCCGACCCGGCGGGCCTGGCCCGCGAGCTGGCCCGACCGCTGCCGCGCCGGCCGGTGGCGGCGGCGCAGCGCGGGACCCGCTTCCACGCCTGGGTCGAGGCGCTGTTCGACCAGCGCCCGCTGCTCGGCCCCGACGAGCTGCCCGGCGCCGGCGACGACGGGCTCGACGGCGACGTCGCCCTCGAGCGCCTGCAGGAGGCGTTCCTGGCCTCCCCGTGGGCGAGCCGCCGCCCGTACGCCGTGGAGGCGGGCTTCGTGCTGCCGGTCGCCGGCCGGGTGGTGCGCGGGCGCATCGACGCGGTCTACGACCTCGGCGACGGCCGCTGGGAGGTGGTCGACTGGAAGACCGGCAGCGAGAGCGCCGACCCGCTCCAGCTCGCCGTCTACCGGCTGGCCTGGGCGCGGCTGGCCGGCGTCGAGCCGGCTGCGGTGGAGGGTGTCTTCCACTACGTCGCCACCGGCGAGGAGGTGCGCCACGGCGACGAGCTGCCGGGGGAGGCCGAGCTGGCCCAGCTGCTGCGTGGTGAGGTCGAGGCGGAGGCGCTCACGCTGCCGTGAGCGGCGGCGCTGTGAGCGGCGGTGGTGGCGCGGCGACCCGGGTGCGGCGGCGGTGGCGCGGCGGCCTGGGTGCGGCGATCCGGGTCCGGCGACGGTCCGCAGGTGATCAACGCCGCATTTGCGCATTTTCCGAGGCAGGCAAATCTGAGGAAGAGCGACGTTGATCATGACGGCACCGAGGGCCCGCTCCTGCTCGGCGGTCAGCCTGCTCGGCGGTCAGCCTGCCCCCAGCCCGCCCCGCAGCACGCCCCGCAGCACCACGGCCCGTGGCGCCTGCAGCACCCGCAGGTCGGCGCGCGGGTCGGCCTCCAGTACCAGCAGGTCGGCCTGCGCGCCCTCGCGCAGCCCGTCCCGCCCCAGCCACTGGCGCGCGGCCCAGCAGGCGGCCGACAGGGCCGCCGCCGGGGGGAGTCCGGCGCGGGCCAGCTCGAGGACCTCGTCGGCGATCCGGCCGTGGGCCAGTGACCCCCCTGCGTCGGTCCCGGCATAGACCGGCAGACCGGCCTCGTACGCCGACGCGACCGTGTCGTAGCGGCGTGCGTGCAGCGCCCGCATGTGGGCGGCGTACGCCGGGTACTTCTCGTCGGCGCTGGCCGCGATGCCGGGGAAGGTGTCGATGTTGATCAGCGTCGGCACGATCGCGACGCCGCGCGCGGCCAGCAGCGGGAGCATCTGCTCGTCCAGACCGGTGGCGTGCTCGATGCAGTCGATGCCGGCCTCGACCAGGTCGGGCAGGGAGGCCTGCGAGAAGCAGTGCGCCGTGACGCGGGCGCCTTCCGCGTGTGCGGCGGCGATGGCCGGACGCAGTGCCTCCAGCGGCCAGCAGGGCGCGAGATCGCCTGTCTCCCGGTCGATCCAGTCGCCGACCAGCTTGACCCAGCGGTCACCGCGGCGGGCCTGCCGGCGTACCTCCTCGGTCAGCTCCGCCGGCTCGACCTCCGCCGCGAAGTTGCGGAGGTAGCGCTTCGGCCGGGCGATGTGCCGCCCCGCGCGGACCAGTACCGGCAGGTCGGCCCGCTCGTCGACCCACCGGGTGTCGGCCGGTGACCCCGCGTCGCGCAGCAGCAGCGCGCCGGCGTCGCGGTCGGCCAGGGCCTGTTCCTCGGCGGCCGCCGCGTCGACGGCACCGTGCGCGGCCAGGCCGACGTGGCAGTGGGCGTCGACGAGACCGGGCACGACCCACCCGTCGAGGTGGACCACGTCGGTGCCGGCGGGCGGCCGGTCCAGGGTGAGAAGACCGTCGGCCACCCACGCTTCACCCACCACCTCCTCCGGTCCGAGGAGTACGGGTCCGCGCAGGTGGAGTACCGAGGTCATCGGCGCAGGCTACGAGGTGGCGCCGCCGAGCCGGACCCGACGGCGATTCCCGATGCACCCACGGTGCGTCAGTAGCCGGCGGCAGCCGGCAGATGGCAGCCGGTCACGAGCCGGAGCGTGGCGTTGGCCAGGGTGCCGAAGCGCAGCAGCGACTCCCACTCGCCGCGCAGCACGATCTCGTGTTCGCCGGGCCTGTCGACCACCACGTCGGCGGCCGTGAAGCCGTACTGCGCCGCCGTCTGCTGCACGAGCTCGGCAGCGCGCGGCCACACCTCATCGGGCACCCCACCCTCCAGCAGCAGGCTGGCCAGGGAACGGATCTCGCCGTTGCTGCGGTCGAACTGCGGGCAGCCGGAGTTGCCACCGGTACCGGTGTCCGCCCAGGGGCCGAGGCCGAGATCGGTCTCCAGCGCGGTACGGACCGCTTCCTGCGCCTCGGTCAGCCGGACCACCTCGGACTCGGAGGTGGGCCGCCCCCGCAGCTCGGCGTTCTGCTGCTCCCGCGTATCCATGGACTCTCCTGCGTCGTCGGTGCATCCGGTCAGCACGAGCAGCACGACGACGACCCCGGCTGCCAGCCGGGCTCTCACGGCACGGCACCGCTCGCGGGCGCGATGAACGGAATCAGCCTGCGGGCGACGTCCCCGCCCCCGGAGCCGCCGTCGAGCGGTGCACGCTCCGGCACCCCGGCCACCACCGCGGCGATGCCGTACTGGCTGGAGGTCTCCTGGGTCAGGTACTGGCTGTGCCCGAGCGACTCGGCCCGTGCCTCGTTGTCGATGATCTCGCGTGCGGCCGACAGGACGGTGACCCCGGCGAGCTGGTTGGGGTCGGCGCCGAAGGCGGCGAGGTCGGCGACCGGGTCGCGACGGGCCTCGATCACGAACACGTGACCGGCGCGCAGGCCCAGGTTGCGCACGTCGTCGGTGCCGATGCCGGGCGAGCCGAGGAAGACCACGTCGTCGACGCCCGTGCCCTGCTGCAGCGCGATGCCGGTGGTGAGGGAGCCGTAGGAGTGCCCGAGGGCCACCAGGTGACTGGAGCTCTCCCGGGCCGCATCCAGCCCGGTGTAGAACGCGGCCAGGTCCTGCGCGCCACGGGAGGCCGCCACGGGCAGCGCCACCGAGCGCGAGGGCCGCCAGATGTCCCCCGGCTGCGGCGCCTCGTAGCCGAGCCAGGTCACGGCCGCCACCGACCCGCTGCCCGCGCGCTGGGCCATCTCGACGGCCTGGTCGCGCAGGGAGTGCAGCTGGCCGTCATAGCGGGTCAGGCTCTCCTGGACCGTGGAGCCGAGGCCGCCGGTGAAGACGGCGACATGGTCGGCCGTGTCCACGTCCCCGACGGCCACGGCCACCTCGAGCTGCTCCCCGCCGGTGTCCAGCAGGAGCAGCATGCGGTCATCCTTGTCGAGCACCCCGGCCAGCTCGTCCATCCCCTCGAGCTTGCCCCTGGCGTACACCAGAGCTGCGTCGTCGTCGGTGAAGGCCCCGCCGAACCAGTTGTCCCGCAGCCGTTTTTCCAGCCGCACGACCTCGGCTGCCAGCAGCGCCCGCTCAGCGTCCAACCGGGCCCGGTTGGCCGCATCACGGATCCCGGCAGGAATACCGTCGAGGCTGCCGAGCAGCTCGGGGGCGGTGACGAGCACGCCCTGCTGGACCTCCGGCGGCAGGGTGGCCCACCAGGCGCTCACGTCGTAGGGGTCGCTGCCCCGGTCCGGAACCTGCCGGCCGTCGACCGCGTCGAGCAGCCGGGTGCGCTCGGCCAGGGCGTACGCCTCCAGCGGGCTGGTCGACGTGAGCAGCCCGGCGATCCCCGGCGCGATGCCGGCCAGCAGGAGCCCCAACGCATCCCCTGCCCGGATGGCGGCCGCGGCATCGCGGTCGGCCTCGGTCGCACTGCGCAGGGCCTCGCGGGCTCCTGCCTCAGCCCGCCGACGCGCCTCGTCTGCGGCAGCGAAAGCGTCTGCCACACGCTGCTTCTCGGCGTACGGCGCGTCGGCTGACATCAGCACCGGCCGGGGCGGCAGCACGCCGCCGTCCTCGAGCATCGTCAGCCCGTGGTCGTCGGCCAGCCGCGAGGAACGGACCAGCAGCTCCTGGGCCGCCTCCAGCATCGCGCCGACGCGGGTCACCGCATCGCCCTGCAGGGAGAAGGACTGTTCGAGCGCCGCGAGCGCGAGCACGAGGGATTCGGCTGCGGTCCGGGCCGCGTCGGCGCCGGGACTTTCCCAGCGCATCTCGCCCACGGCCCGGTTGACGCCCCGCTGGAGCTCGAGCAGCAGGTCTGCGGTCGCGCGAAGGTCGGCCGCCGCCGCGGTCAGCAGCTCGGGCGACCAGCCGCGCAGCCGCGAGACCGCCAGGCTCATCGGCCGAGTGCGGCCGCGCCGGCAGCGTCCGCGCGCCGCAGCCCGGCGACCGCCGCCTCCAGCAGCGCCGCGTAGCGCTCGAGAACGGCTCCCACCTCGGCCATCTCACCGGCCCACTCGGCAGCCTCCTCGCAGGTGGCCCGGGACAGCTCGCCGCCGGGAACAGCCACGGCGATCTGGCGCAGCGCGGCGCCGCCCGGGGCGGCGTCCAGACGCGCGCCGACGCCGCGCACGCAGGCGGCGGTGGTCAGCACGGAGTCCGCGTCCAGGGCCAACCGGAAGGGCACCGGCGCAAGGTATCAACGCGGCGTCGGTTCAGTGCGCCAGTTCCACGAGCAGTGCCCGGTGGTCGGACACCGCCAGCTCCGGCGCCTCGACGGCGGTCACGGCCGGCAGGTCGCCCGAGCCGAGGACGTGGTCGAGCTGGATCCGCGGCTGCCACGCCGGATAGGTCGCCACCCTTGCCAGGGACCGCCAGCGCGACAGGACGGTGGGAAACGGCGGCGGCATGTTGAGGTCGCCGAGCAGCACCCGCGGGCCCGGCAGCCGCATCAGGTCGGTGGTCAGCGTGCGCAGCTGCCTGCCGTTCCAGATCGGCACGAAGGACAGGTGCGTCGTGGCGATCGTCATGCTCCCGGCCGGCGTCGCGACGACGGCGGCCACGCCGACCCGCGGCTCGTCCCGCAGCCAGATCAGCTGCCGGCTGCCGGGCAGCACGACCGGCGAGCGCAGCGGCGCGGCGGCCAGCCGCGTGACGTGCCACGACAGGACCGGGAACCGCGAGACCAGCCCGATGCCGTACGCCGCGCCGCTCCCGTCATGGTCCCCGTCACCGGCCGCGCGCCAGCTGCCGCCGGGAGTGCCGACGAGCGCGGGGACGAACCGCCAGTGCGACGTGCCCATCCCCTCGGCGACCTGCAACGTGAGGTCGGCCGAGTGCGAGCGCGGCTGGAAGCGGTCCACCTCCTGCAGCCCGACGACGTCGGCCCGCAGCGCCCGCACCGCGTCGGCGAGCCGGCCCGGCGTGACGAGGCGGTCCGGCAGGCTCATGCCGTTCAGCAGGTTCAGCGTCGCCAGCCGCACCGCGCCGACGGTAGCCCTGTGCACGTGCTGCGAGGATCGGCGGATGACCACGATCGGCGCCCCGTCCACCGCCGCGACCCACGAGGTGACCAACCAGCCGCCGCCGCTGACCGGTCACGACGTCGCCGCCGACCCGGTGCTGCTCGCCGGCCTGGATCGGGAGGGGTCCGGCTGGTACCTCGACGACCTGCACCGGCTCGGCCGCCTCGCGGGCTCGGAGCAGGCGCAGCGCTGGGGGGACCAGGCCAACCGGCACGAGCCTGAGCTGCGCACCCACGACCGCTACGGCCACCGCGTCGACGAGGTGGACTTCCATCCCGCCTGGCACGCGCTGATGGACGTCGCGGTCAGCGAGGGGCTGGCCGGCGCACCCTGGGCGGACCCGCAGCCGGGCGCGCACGTCGCCCGCGCGGCCGGCTTCTTCACCTGGAGCCAGGTCGAGGCCGGCCACGGCTGCCCGGTCTCGATGACCTACGCCGTCGTCCCGGCGCTGCGGACGACACCGGAGCTGGCCGCGGTCTACGAGCCGCTGCTCACCAGCCGGACCTACGACCCGGGCCTACGGGTGCCGACCGGCAAGGCCGGGCTGCTCGCCGGCATGGGGATGACCGAGAAGCAGGGCGGCTCCGACGTCCGCGCCAACACCACCGTCGCGACGCCGCAGGCAGACGGCAGCTGGACGCTGCGCGGCCACAAGTGGTTCACCAGCGCGCCGATGTGCGACCTGTTCCTCGTCCTCGCGCAGGTGGCCGCACCCTCCGGGGGAACGGGGCTGTCCTGCTTCCTGGTGCCGCGCGTCCTGCCGGACGGCACCCGGAACGTGTTCCGGATCCAGCGGCTCAAGGACAAGCTCGGCAACCGCAGCAACGCCTCCGCCGAGCCCGAGTTCGACGGCACCGTCGCCGAGCTGGTCGGCGAGCCGGGTCGCGGAGTGCACACCATCCTGTCGATGGTCGCGGCCACCCGCCTCGACTGCGTGATCGGCAGCGCCGCCGGGATCCGGGCCGCGGTCGTGCAGGCCACCCACCACGCCGCGCACCGGTCGGCGTTCGGCAGCCGGCTGCTGGACAAGCCGCTCATGCGCAACGTGCTCGCCGACCTGCAGGTGGAGTCCGAGGCGGCCACCACGCTCATGCTCCGGCTGGCCGGAGCCGCCGACCGGGCCGAGCGCGGCGACGGGCAGGAGCAGGCCTTCAAGCGGATCGCCACGGCGGTCGGGAAGTACTGGGTCTGCAAGCGCTTCCCGTCCGTCGCGGCCGAGGCGCTCGAGTGCCTGGGCGGCAACGGCTACGTCGAGGAGTCGGGCATGCCGCGGCTCTACCGCGAGGCGCCGCTCAACTCGGTGTGGGAGGGCTCGGGGAACGTCAACGCGCTCGACGTGCTGCGCGCCCTGACCCGCGAGCCGGCCGGCGTCGAGGCCTTCTTCGCCGAGCTCGAACTCGCGCGCGGCGCCGACCCGCGGCTCGACGGGGCGGTCCGCGCGCTGCAGGCCGGGCTGGCCGATCCCGACGAGATCGAGAGCCGCACCCGCCGGCTGGTGGAGCAGATGGCCCTGGTGCTGCAGGGCTCCCTGCTCGTACGTCACGCGCCCACGCCGGTCGCCGACGCCTTCTGCGCCAGCCGGCTCGCCGGGGACTGGGGCCACGCCTTCGGCACCCTGCCGAAGGGCACCGACACGACGGCTGTCCTGGCCCGCGCCCTTCCGCAGGCCTAGTCCCACGTCGCCCTTGCCGGCGGCTACTTCGCCAGCTGGTGCATCGCCTGGGCGAGCAGGAAGTACCTGTTCTTGCCCAGGTCACCGATCGTCCTGATGCGGAAGGCCTTGCGCAGCGCCTCGGCGTCGTCCTCGGTCACCCCGGTCAGCGCGGTGAGCGGCGCCGCCAGGATCTCGGTGAGGGACGAGGACTCATGGGACTCCTCCAGGTACTTGCTGAGGTCGGCGCTGACGGCCATGTCGCTCCTTCGGCTACGGCAGGGTGGTGCGGCACACCCTGCCGTACCTCGGGCCGCGAGCGCGAGCGGCCTGCTGCCCGGGTCACCACGCGCGGAGCCGTACTAGCGTCGAGCAGGTGCCGCCTCCCGCGAAGACCGCCGTCCGCCGCGCTGCCACGAAGGGACCGGTACGTGCGCGGCCGGCCCCGCAGCCCGACTACCCGCTCGAGCGGTTCACCCTGGACAACGGCCTGCGCGTCGTCCTGAGCCCGGACAGCAGCAGCCCGGTCGTCGCAGTCGCCGTCTACTACGACGTGGGGATGCGCAGCGAGCCCCAGGGCCGCACCGGCTTTGCGCACCTGTTCGAACACCTGATGTTCCAGGGCAGCGCGAGCCTGGGCAAGACCGAGCACTTCACCTACGTCCAGGGCAACGGCGGCACCCTGAACGGCTCGACGCACGTGGACTACACCAACTACTACGAGGTGATGCCGAGCGCGGCGACCGAGCTGGCGCTGTTCCTCGAGGCCGACCGGATGCGCAGCGTCGCGGTCACCCAGGACAACCTCGACAACCAGATCGCCGTGGTGCAGAACGAGATCCGGGTCAACGTCCTCAACCGGTCGTACGGCGGCTTCCCCTGGCTGCTGATCCCGCCCGTGCTGTTCGACGACTTCGCCAACAGCCACAACGGCTACGGCGACTTCGTCGACCTGGAGAGCTCCACCCTCGAGGACGCCCGCGGCTTCTTCGAGCGCTACTACGCGCCGGGCAACGCCGTGCTCACCGTCGTCGGCGACCTCGACGTCGCCCAGGTGAAGGGCTGGGTGCAGCACCACTTCGGTGACATCCCCGCCCGGCCGACGCCCGAGCGCCCGAGCTTCGCCGAACCGCTGCCTACCGCCGAGCGCCGCGTCACCGTGCACGACCGGCTCGCGCCGGCGCCGGCCGTCGCCCTGGCCTGGCGGGTCCCGGACCCGGCGGACCTGGCGACCTACCTGCCCTACGTCGTGCTCGCCGAGGTGCTCACCGACGGCGACGCCTCCCGGCTGCAGGAGCGCATGATCCTCGAGGACCGCAGCGCCACGCACATCAGCGGCTACCTGGGCCTGCTCGGCGACCCGCTCGACGCCCGCGATCCGACGCCCCTGCTGCTGGAGGTGCACCATCCCGAGGAGACGCCGGTCCAGGACGTGCTGGACACCGTGGACGAGGAGCTCCGCCGGCTGGCCGGCGACGGGCTGCCCGCCGCGGAGCTCGACCGGACCGTGGCGCGGATGACGGCCCGCTACCTGCGTGAGGTCGACTCGGTGCTCGGGCGGGCCACCACGATGGCGGTCTTCGAGCAGCAGCGGGACCGTGCGGAGCTGGTCAACGAGCTGCCGGGCCTGCTGCGGCAAGTGAGCCCGCAGGACGTGCAGGCGGCAGCCGCGACGCTGACCGCCGACACCCGCACCGTCCTCGAGCTGCGACCGGGGGCGCAGGCATGACGGCCGCGCAGAAGCGCCCCGTCCCGCCGCTGGCCCGACCGCGGCCGGTCAAGCTCCCGACCGTCGCGGACCGCACGCTCGACAACGGCCTGCGGGTCCTGGCCGTACGCCGCCCCGGTGTCCCGCTGGCCGAGCTGCGGTTGCGCATCCCGTTCGCCGGCCCGGCCGGCAAGGGTGGTCGCGCGTTCACCGCGCAGGCCTCGCTCCTCGGCGACACGCTGCTGTCCGGCACCGGCCGGCGCGACGCCGCGCAGCTGGCCGCCGACCTGCAGGCGCTCGGCGGACAGCTGTCGGCGAGCACCGACGCCGACCGGCTCGGCTTCGGCGGCTCGGTCCTGGTGGACGGGCTGCCGGGGCTGCTGGAGATCCTCGCCGACGTCCTGAGCGGGGCCAGCTATCCCAAGCGCGAGGTGCTCGGGGAGCGGGACCGGCTCGTGCAGGAGCTGGCCATCTACCGCAGCCAGGCCGCCGTCGTCGCCCGGGAAGCCCTGCTCGGCAGGCTGTACGGCGACCACCCGTACGGCCGGGAGTTGCCGACGGCGCAGGAGGTGCAGGAGGTCAAGCCCGGCGCGCTGCGCGCCCTGCACGCCAAGCGTGTCGTCCCCGCCGGCAGCATCCTGACCGTCGTCGGCGATCTGTCCCCGGCCCGGGCTCTCGGTCAGGTCGAGGCGGCGCTGGCCGGCTGGTCGGCCACCAGCCGGACCTACGACACCCCCGCCCTGCCGCCGGCGACAGCGCAGCCGGCGCTGCTGCTGGACCGTCCGGGCGCCGTGCAGACGACGCTGCGGATGGCCGCCGGCGCACCGTCGCGCAGCGACGCCGACTTCGCCGCCTTCTCGCTGGCGAACCTGGTCTTCGGCGGCTACTTCTCCTCCCGGTGGGTCGCCAACATCCGCGAGGACAAGGGCTACACCTACAGCCCGCACGCCCAGGTCGAGCACCCGCCCGCCGGGTCGCGGGTCACCCTCAGCGCCGACGTGTCGACGCCGACGACCGCCGCGGCGCTGCTCGAGACGGTCTACGAGCTGGGGCGGGTGGCGACCACACCGGTCACCCAGGCCGAGCTCGACCAGGCGCGGCGCTACGCGGTGGGCTCACTGGCGCTGGGCACCAGCAGTCAGGCCGGCCTCGCCTCCACGCTCTCGCAGCTGGCCGGGGCCGGGCTCGGCGTCGGCTGGCTGCGGGACTACCCGAAGCAGCTGGCCGCGGTCACCGTGGAGGACGCGCTGGCCGCGGCCTCCCGCTCTCTCGCACCGAGCCGGCTGACCACCGTGCTCGTCGGCGACGTCGCGCAGGTCGAGGCGCCGCTGCGCGCGCTGACCGACGTCGAGCTGGGGTGAGCGCGACTCCCGCGCTGTCCCGCGCCACCGTCGACCGGGACGCCCGGACGCGGGACGATCCGGCAGCGCTCGACCAGGCCTGGCGGGACGCCCGGGTGCTCGTCCTGCACGACGGCGCCGCCCTGGTCGCCGAGGACGACCGGCCGCGGCTGGTGCTGGTGCCCAGCAGCCAGGCGCCGGACGGCGACCGGCTCTACCTCGGCCGGGACGCCGCCGGACCGGTCTTCGCCGTCGTCGGCCCGCTGCAGCGCCGGCTGGGCGCCCGCCCGCTGGGCCTGCGCGACGTCGGTGGGCTGCTGGACGACCGCGACGCCGGGCTGCTGGTGCATGCCGTCGGCCTGACCAACTGGCACGCGACGCACCCGCACTGCCCGCGCTGCGGCGCCGCGACCGGCGTCGTCCGCGGCGGCTCGGTGCGACGGTGCCCGGCCGACGGCAGCGAGCACTTCCCGCGCAGCGACCCGGCGATGATCGTGCTGGTCCACGACGGCGCGGACCGCTGTGTCCTCGGGCGGCAGGCGATCTGGCCGGCCGGCCGGTTCTCCACGCTGGCCGGTTTCGTCGAGCCCGGCGAGAGCGTCGAGCAGGCGGTGGTCCGCGAGGTCGCCGAGGAGACCGGAGTGGCCGTGCGGGACGTCAGCTACGTCGCCAGTCAGCCGTGGCCCTTCCCGTCCAGCCTGATGCTCGGTTTCCGGGCCCGCTGCGAGGCCGACGCCGTGCCGCTTCCCGTGGACGGCGAGCTGGAGGACGTCCGCTGGTTCACCCGCAGCGAGTTGCGCGCCGCCACCACCTGGGGTGACCGCGGGGACAGCCTGCAACTGCCCCCGCCGGTGTCCATCGCCGCGCTGCTGATCCAGGACTGGCTGGCCGAGGACTGAGCTCGACCGGCCGGGGCAGACAGCGCTCATGACCTCCACCGTCGACGATGCGGAACAGGCTGCGCGAGCCGCGTACGACAGCCGCCCGCTCGAGGTGCTGGCCCGGCTCGGCCTGGCCGCCCGCGGGCTGGTCTGGCTGGTGCTCGGCCTGCTCGCGTTCTCGCTGGCCCGTGGCGTCGCGGCCGATGCCGACCAGGACGGCGCGTTCCGCGCGCTGGCGCACACCCCGGTCGGCGGCCCGCTGCTGGCCACTCTCGCACTCGGCTTTCTCGGCTACGCCACCTGGCTGCTGCTCTCGGCTGCGGTCGGCCACCGAGCCGAGACCGGCGCGACCCGGCTGCGGCACCGCGCGGAGGGGCTGGTCAAGGGGATCTTCTACCTGGCCCTGTGCGCCGGCACCGTGCGGTTCCTCCTGCGCGGGAGCGGGACCGGTGACGTGCGGTCGCGCACCGCGCAGGTGCTGGCGCACCCCGGCGGGCGGACGGCCGTCGCTCTGGTCGGCCTGGTCGTGGTGGGTGTCGGGCTGTACATGATCGCCAAGGCGGTGACCCGGCGGCACGCCGACTGCCTCGAGCACTACCGCGTCCCGCCCCGGCTGCGGCGCCCGGCGGTGTTCGTCGGGGCAGTGGGCTATCTCGGCCGTGGCCTGGTGGTCGCCCTGGTCGGTGCCTTCCTGCTCCGGGCCGCCGTGCTCGCCGACGCACGGCAGGCCAAGGGACTGGACGCGGCACTGGAGACCGTCGCGCAGCAGCCGTACGGGCAGGTCCTGCTGGCGTCGGCCGCGACCGGGCTGCTGGCCTTCGCGCTGTGGTCGTTCTTCGAGGCGGCCTACCGCGACCTGTAGGCCACGGCCGGGAGAGCCCACTGCGCCGGAGGGCTCAGCGGCGCCCGGCCAGCTCGGGCGGGAGCGGGACGCCGGGGTCGCTCGCTGACATCACGATCTCGCGGGACAGGTCGTGCACCTTGCGGCCACGCGACCGGGCGACCTTGCGCAGCCGCTCGAAGGCCTGCCGGGGGCTGCTGCGCTGCCGCTCGGTGAGCACGCCGATGGCCTGCTCCACCACGACCCGGGCGGCGAGGGCGTGCTCGAGCTGCCGCACCGACATCCGCAGCTGGCCCACCTCGTCCAGCGGCGCGTCGCTCTTGGCCGGCCGGGCGCCGGGCGACAGGTCGTCGGCCAGCAGGTCGGCCAGCACCATCGCGCTGGTGAGGTCGCCGGCCGACTCCTCGCCGACCGCCCAGCCACCCTCCGGCGCGCGCCGGATCACGACGCCCTGGGCGATCAGCGGGCTGAGGTGGGCGGAGATGACCTGGGCCAGCTGTTCGAGGACGGCGAGGGTGTCCCGATCGACCTGGACGGAGCTGCGGTCGATGCCGCAGAGCGTGGCCACCACCTGACCGGCAGGATCGCAGACCGGCACCCCGACGTAGGAGACGATGCCCAGCTCGCGACGGGTGGCGGCGTCGGCGTAGTCCGGGTCATGGGCGGCGTCGGACGTGCTGGGCGGCGCGCCGGCGAGCAGCCGGTGGCACAGCGAGGCGCTGCGCTCGACGCTGGCACCCTTCTCGACGCCCGGCCACTCGGCGCTGGAGTGCACCCGTTCGAAGGTGAAGGTGTCCTCGGTCAGCCCGCCGAGGAAGATGATCTCCATCCCCAACAGGGATGCGGCGGTGGACATGACGGCGTCGATGGCCGGGTGCTGGGGGAGCGGCAGGGTCACGGGAGGCTTCCGGAGTGGAGGGCGGGTCAGTGCCGGACGCGGGACCGTCCCGCGCGCCTGGCCTCATCATTGCCTCTCGACGCCGCTCGTGGGGGAATTCTCACCCCGACGGCGGTCCGGCCGGCCGGCCGGCTCAGCCGGCGAGCCGCTGCTTGACCTGGGCCAGACTGGGGTTGGTCATGGCCGTGCCGTCGCCGAAGACGACCGTCGGCACCGTCTGGTTGCCGCCGTTGACGCTCATCACGTAGTCGGCCGCGGTCGGGTCGTGCTCGATGTCGACGACGTCGTAGGAGACGCCCTCGCGGTCCAGCTGCTTCATCAGCCGGTGGCAGTAGCCGCACCACTGCGTGCTGTAGATCGTCAGTCCGGCGATGGCAGTCATGCGGAGTGCTCCAGGGATGGCGGGGACGCGACGTCCGGCATCAACAGCCGGCACGCCCGCGGACTTCCCGACCGCAGCGGCTGGGAGACTGCTGCCGTGAGCGCTGACCTGACCCCCGACGGCGTGCTGGCGGCCCTGGACCCCGAGCAGCGGGCCGCCGCGGTGGCCGTGCGGGGCCCGGTCTGCATCCTGGCCGGCGCCGGCACGGGCAAGACCCGCACGATCACCCATCGGGCCGCCTACGCCGTGCTGTCCGGGGTGACGCCGGCCTCGGCGCTGCTCGCGGTCACCTTCACCGCCCGGGCCGCCGGGGAGATGCGCACCCGGCTGCGTGCGCTCGGGGTCGGCGGCGTGCAGGCCCGCACCTTCCACTCCGCCGCGAGAAAGCAGCTCGGCTACTTCTGGCCCCGGGTCATCGGCGGTGCGCCGCCGCGGCTGGTCGAGAACACCTTCGGACTCGTGGCCAACGCCGCCGCGCGGGCCCGGCTGCGGCCCGGCACCAGCGAGTTGCGCGACCTGCTGTCGGAGCTGGAGTGGGCGGCCAGCTGCCTGGTCGGCCCCGAGGACTACCCCGCCGCAGCGGCCCGCTCCGGACGGCAGGGCCCGTACGACCCGGCCGTCGTCGCGCAGGTCTACGGCGCGTACGTCGACCTGAAGTCCGCGCAGGGCCTCGCCGACTGGGGTGACCTGTTGCTCCTGACGGCTGCGGCGCTCGAGGAGCACGCCGGGGTCGCCGAGGAGTTCCGCGCCCGGTACCGCTGCTTCGTCGTCGACGAGTACCAGGACGTCACGCCGCTGCAGCAGCGGCTGCTCGACGCCTGGCTCGGCGACCGTGACGACCTCTGCGTCGTCGGCGATGCCCAGCAGACGATCTACAGCTTCACCGGCGCGACCCCGGACCACCTGCTGCGCTTCCGTCAGCGCTACCCGCAGGCCACCGAGGTGCGGCTGGTGCGCGACTACCGCTCGACGCCGCAGGTCGTCGCCCTGGCGAACGGCGTCATCGCGCAGGCCCGGGCGTCGCAGGCCGGGACGTCGCAGGCATGGGCGTCGCAGGCCCGGCTCGAGTTGGTCGCCCAGCAGCCGCCCGGCCCGGAGCCGATCTTCACCGAGCACGACGACGAGCCGGCCGAGGCGGCCTCGGTCGCGGCCCGCTGCCGCGAGCTGATCGCCGCCGGCACCCCGGCCAGCGAGATCGCGATCCTCTACCGAGTCAACGCGCAGTCCGCGGCGTACGAGGCCGCGCTCGCCGACGCGGGGGTGCCCTACCTCGTCCGCGGCGGCGAGCGTTTCTTCGACCGCAAGGAGGTACGCGAGGCGATCCTGCTGCTGCGCGGCGCCGGCCGGGCGGCGGACCCCGACGCGCCGGCCGGGCTGGCCGACCTGGTGGCCGACGTGCTGCGCTCCGGACTCGGCTGGGAGCGCGACGCTCCGCCGGCCGGTGCCGGCGCCACCCGCGAACGCTGGGAGTCCCTGGCCGCGCTGCACCGGCTGGCCGATGACCTGGCCGGCGGTGCGACCGGCGGCCTGCCCGGCGATCCGTCCGACGATCTGGCCGCGGCCGCGCCGGCCGCCGGGTTGCGTGAGCTGGTCGCCGAGCTCGAGGAGCGCGCGGCCGCGCAGCACGCGCCGAGCGTCGAGGGGGTGACGCTCGCGTCGCTGCACGCTGCCAAGGGCCTCGAGTGGGACGCTGTCTTCCTGGTCGGGCTGGTCGACGGCACGATGCCGCTGGTGCACGCGGACACCCCGGCGGCGGTCGAGGAGGAGCGCCGGCTGCTCTACGTCGGCGTCACCCGAGCCCGGTTCTCCCTCTTCCTGTCGTGGGCGCTCTCGCGATCACCCGGGGGGCGTGGCAGCCGCCGGCCGTCGCGCTTCCTGGACGGGCTGCACACGGCCTCGGCCCGCCCCGTGCGGGCGACCGGGTCGGCTCGCGCGGCCCGCCGCGAGCGCTCGGGTCCGGTGCCCTGCCGGGTGTGTGGCGCCTCGCTGGTGGTGGCCGTCGACCGCAAGCTCGGCCGCTGCGCCGACTGTCCCGCCGACCGTGACGAGCAGCTCTTCGAGGCGCTGCGCGAGTGGCGGGCCGGCCGGGCCAAAGAGCTCAGCCAGCCGGCGTACTGCGTGTTCACCGATGCGACCCTGACCGCGATCGCCGAGCAGCGCCCGGCCGACGTCGCGGCGCTCGTCCGGATCCCGGGGATCGGCCAGGCCAAGCTCGACAAGTACGGCGAGGACGTGCTCGGCCTGGTCGGCGCGCAGTCGTCGCAATAAACCGGTTGCCCCTGCGCCGTACGACCTCTACCTTCGCTCGTGACCGGGTTCCCCCGGCAGCGGACCAGGCGAGGGAGGTGGACGACATGGAGAGCATCCGTGCGATCCGGCCCGTCGACGGCGTGTCCGCCTACGCGGCGCCCCCGCTTTCCTGGACGCAGCTGTCGGACGAGGCCGCGCGTCGGGCGGCGGCTCGCAAAGCGCGGCTGTCCGCTGCGGCACACGAGGCGGCGGCGCCTCGTACCGGTGCACCCGCTGCTGTGCGGGCCGCCGCCGTGACGCCCGCTGCTGTGCGGGCCGCCGCCGTGACGCCCGCTGTCGCGATGCCCGCCGCCGTGACGCCCGCTGCTGTGCGGGCCGCGTTCGCCGGCGTCCGCAATGCCGATCTCCCGGGTTCTCCACCTCGAGGTGCACCGGTCTGATTTGTCAGACCAACAGCGCCTCGAGGCCGCGGAACCCGACACGGGATCCGCGGCCTCGTTGCTTTTTCCTCCCGCTTCGGGCTCACCCGCCCCGACCCCTTGCAAGGACCAGGGCCCCACCGGGTCGAACCAGATCGAAGGTGACCGACGATGCTCGCCCCGACCGCCGCTTCTGCGGAGCCGACCGCCCACCCCATCGCCGGTTCTACGGAGCCGACCGCCCACCCGACCGCCGCTCCGGGAACCCGCTGCGGCACCGACGCGGACCTGCCGTGCTGGACCGCCGACCCGGACCTGTGGTTCGCCGAGGCACCCGGCGACGTGGAAGACGCGAAGGCGCTGTGCCTGCCGTGCCCGCTGCGCGAGGCGTGCCTGGCCGGTGCGCTCGACCGGCGTGAGCCGTGGGGCGTGTGGGGCGGCCAGTTGGTCGTGGCCGGCGTCGTCGTCCCGCGCAAGCGCCCCCGCGGCCGGCCCCGCAAGGCCGACGTGGCCGCGTAGACCTCTCCCACCCCTCCGACAGGAGCAGTGCCGTGTACGACCCCACCATCCATCTGCTGCTCGCCGCGCGCGAGCAGGCCGAGCGCGAACACCTGGCCGCACAGGAGAGCCGGGCCCGCCGGCTGGTCCGGCTTCGCCGGCTCGACCGCCGGGCGCAGGCCGCCGCCGCCCGCGCCCGGCTCGCCCGGATCGCACTCGGCTGACTGCCGCACGATGCGACGACGCCGTCCCTGCACCCGAACGGGTGCAGGGACGGTCGCGTGCCTACGCTGAACAGCGTGCCCCTGCCCTCGCGGAACCTGGCTGCCGACGTGGTCGTGCGCACGGGACCGACCACGCCCGCCCTTCGCGACCAGGCGCTGGACGTGCTCCTCGATCCCGCGCTGGCTCCTGTCGTCGACCTCGTCTGCTGGTCGGAGAACGGGCTGGTGCACGTCGCCGACAGCTGCGGTCACGTCACGCTGGCGGCGGACGGGACGGCGCTGCTGCTGGCCGGCCGGGACCCGGTCGCCGACCAGGACCCTTACGGCGAGTCGGGCTACCCCTTCGCCGCCGTCCGGCTGCACTCGCTGTTCGCTGAGCCGCGGGCGCCGGATCTTGCCGTCGTGCACACCGGCGCGCACTGCTGGACGGAGCGGGGCGGACATCTGGGCGAGCACGGCTCCCTCAACGCGCTGCAGTCACGGGCTCCGCTGCTGCTGTCGGGTCATGGTGTCCAGGTCCGCGGCGTCATCGACGGGGTGGCCCGTACGGTCGACGTCGGTGCGACGCTGGCCCGTCTGGCGGGGGCCGACTGCGACGACATGGACGGTGTGCCGGTCGAGCTGGTGGCGCCCGGAGCCACATACGTCGTCGGTCTGCTGTGGGACGGCGCGCCGCACGCTGAGCTGCTCGCCCTGGCGCAGGACGGGACGCTGCCCAACGTCGCGCGGCTGCTCGCCCGCGGCTGCGCTCTGCGCGGCGGCGCGATCGCGGAGTTCCCGAGCGTGACCCTGGTGAACCACACCTGCGCCCTGACCGGCCTCGGCCCTGGCCGGCACGGCATCGTGAACAACGCCTTCTTCGACCGGCTCGCCGGCGAACAGGTCGTCCCGAATGCCTCGTCGTCCTGGCACCGCGCGATGGACTGGCTGCGTCCGGGCGTGCGCACGGTGTTCGAGCGGCTGCCCGCGGACGCGCGCAGCGCCTGCATCAACGACCCGGTCGACAGCGGGGCGACGTACTCGACGTTCGCGCTGATGCGCGAGGCCGGCCGGACCGGAGCCGGGTCGCTGGCGGACGTGTTGCCGGCCGCGGCCGACGACGTGCACGCGACCCAGGAGCACGTCGCGGCGAACCCCGACTACGCCTGGGGGACCCAGGTCGACGCCATCGGGCTCACGCAGATGCTCGACCAGTGGCGCGAGGGCGAGCCGCCGCGCCTCACCTGGTGGAACACCACGCTCACCGACTCGGGCCACCACGCCGGCGGACCCGCCTCGCCCATCGCCCGGGCCTCGCTCGTCGACGCGGACCGACGGCTGGGAGTCTGGCTCGACCTGGTGGAGCAGCGGGGGCTGCTGGAGGACGTGGTGGTGCTACTGACAGCGGACCACGGTATGGAGGCCGCGGACCCCACCTGCACCGGCGACTGGGACGACGCGCTCACCGCCGCCGGGGTGCCGTTCCGGGACGAGGCGTACGGCTTCCTCTACCTGGGGTGAGATCGCCCGCGCCGTTGCCGTGAAACAGCCTCTGACCTGCAACGATGCGTGGCTGGCTGGGACCGTAGGGAGTGTTTGGACCGTTCCCGAAGGGTCGTTCTTGCGGACTTTCTGCGGACAGCTCGACTTCTTGCGGACTGCCTGCGGACCGTCGGCGCTGTTGCCGTGCTTCTCCGGCGGCCCTCGCCGGCGGTCGGTCGACGCGTTCAGGTCGTCGTCTTTCCCGCGCGCCGAGGCCGCGGACAACGGTGACCTTACGCAGCCCGAGGCCATCAGTCTGCTGGCTTGCGAACACGCAAGGTCGTGCAACGTCACTCAAGGCGGCAGGCTTGCCGCTCAGCAAGGGCTGAGTATGAGTGCCGTCCCTGGTCGCGTGGGTCGAGCCCTGACCGGACCATGCGGTCTCGACGGCCGTAAGTGGCTCGAGGTCTCCGCCTTGCTTGCGGTGGTCTGCGGCGGGGGCACGACCCGACCCGTACGCGGCTACGGGCGGACGTCCGCCGGCCGCGGCTCGCCGGTCCGCCGTGCTTGCACCGGGGCGGGTGCGATCACGTCGGTGACCGTTCGTCGACCGGAAGGGGCCCTCTGGATGGAGGGTGTCGACCTCTCATGGGTGCCGATGGGCGGACTTTGCGGTGGATCGACCGTCCGTCAGGTTCGCGGGCGACGGGGCTTGTGTGGCGGTACGTCGAGAACGGGTACGGCGCGCAGGAGGAAGCGGTCGAAGTGCGGAACAGTGAAGGCCGCGTAGGCGTGTTGGGGCGTATAGAGCAGCCCCATGTTGATCAACTCCGCTCGCGTAGGTCCTAAGTTCGTCGACGTCCGTCCCATGACCTCAGCGACGTCCGACGCCTTCTGCGCCGTCGGCCCCAATTGCGCCATGGCTCTGAGGTAGGCGCGCTGCAGGTCCGTGGCTCGATCCAGCCGCACTCGGAAGAAGGAGGCGTCGAGCTTGGCCTCGTACGCCGGTTCGGCGGCACGGACGTCGGCCGCGCTGATCTCCGGACCGGCTGCAACGGTCCAGACGGCGTAGCCGAGTTCCTGGACGAAGTACGGGTACCCGCCCGTGATGGCGACGGCGGTGGACAGGGCCTGCTGGGTGTAGGTGACGTCCTCCTCGGCGGCGGGGAGCACAAGGGCTTGCTCTGCGTCGCCCGGCGACAAGACGCCGATCTCGGGGAACTTGAACAATCGCTCCGCGTACGACTTGGCGTCCCCCGCCAGCTCGGCGATCTGCGGCAGCCCTGCTCCGACGAGTGTGATCGGCAACTTCCGCTGCACCATCTTGTGAAGAGCCTGTATGAGCGCCTCCAGCTGAGCCCGGTTGAGGAACTGGATCTCGTCGAAGAGCAGGACGATCCCGCGCTCCTGCTCGCGCGCCGCTTCCCCGAGGGCGACGAAGACGTCGGTCAGGTCCATCGAGAGGTCGGCGT
The DNA here is from genome assembly GCA_040902655.1 of Mycobacteriales bacterium. Lineage (NCBI taxonomy): Bacteria > Bacillati > Actinomycetota > Actinomycetes > Mycobacteriales > Mycobacteriales bacterium. The sequence continues at coordinate 38,765 of JBBDWV010000032.1, read as the reverse complement.
GGTCGGCGAAGCCCTCGGCCGCCTCGACGTCGAGGCCTGCCGAAACAGTGCCGGATGCGTCCACCGTGATCGTGAAGGACTTGAGGACCGCCGCCGCATGCCGGAAACGGTCGGTCCAGCGCGCCCTCGGGGACAGCTCGAGCAGGGCTGTGCGCAAGCGTGCGGAAACTGCCCGGCGGAACTCCGTCTCGTCGTGCTTGCTCACCTCCAGTTCGACGACCACCCAGTCATGTTCCAAGGCCTTCGTCCGGAACTGGCCGAGCAACACGGTCTTGCCTACGCCCCGCAGGCCGGTGATGAGCATCGACTGCTCGGTGCGGCCGCGCTCGATCCTCGCGAGCAGCAGGTCGAACCATGCGAGCTGGTCGTCACGGCCGACAACTGCCTGAGGTTCCGCCCCTGCGTTGGGCGTGTACGGGTTCGTCAGCGCGCGCACGGGGGGACCTTATACGCCTTACCCCAATTTAGTCCAGGGGAGTAAGACGGAGTAAACCAAGTAAAGAGCCATTGGGCAGCCTTCATGGAACGGCGGCAAGCAGCAGTGGCACCGGTCGGCCGAGCCTGCTGAGATCGGCTGGGCACTTCGCCTGGGGATGGACCCTGGGTACGGAGGCGGACACGGTGACTAGTCGTCCTCGTCGTCGCCGTCGAGGTCGGTGCCCAGGATGCGGGCGTCCCCGGCGTCAACTGTCACCTCGCGCCAGCTGCCGTCCCCGCCTCGGACCAGGACATCCCAGACGACGAAGCCGCCTTCCTCCTCCAGCTCGACCCGGACTGCCTCGCCACCGCCGACGGACTGGACAGCGGCGGCACCTGCTGCGACCTGGTCGATCTTGGCCGGGGCGGTCAGCGCGTCGAGCTCGGCTGCGTCGTTCTCGGGCAGCTTCCGCTCGTCCACGACGACAGTGCCCGGCGCCCGCAGCGAGGACCGGTCGTCGCGATCGTCGCCGTCATCGTCGGCGCGCTCGGACCGCAGGATGCTCGCGTCGCCGGCATCGACCGTCACCTCACGGCCGGTGCCGTCACCGGCGCGGACGACCACCTCCCAGACGTAGCCGTCCTCGTCCTCCAGCTCGGCCCGCACGGCCTCACCGCCACCGACGGCCTTGACGGCTGCGGCAGTCGCCTCGGCCTTACTGACGTCGGCGAGCGCCGACAGCGCGTCGCGCTCGGCGGCGTCGTTGTCCGGGAGGGCCCGCTCATCGACGGTGATGCTGCCCGGGCGGTCCAGGTCGTCACCGATCGGGACAGTGCCCGTGGCGACAGCGACACCGCCCAAGGCGGCCACGCCGAGCAGTGTGGCGCCAGCCACGGCAACAGTTCGTCGTCCTACACGCATGAGGTGCTCCTCGTTCAGCTCGCCGGCGCTCTGCCGGTCCTGAACGCCAGAATCTGCGCGGCCGATGAGAGGACGATGAGCTGAGGTTGTGAGTTGCTCTCATCGCTGTCTCATCGGCCCGTGCCAACCTCGACGGCATGCGAGTGCTGGTCGTGGAGGACAACGTCAGGATGCTCGACGTGCTCCGTCGGGGACTGACGGAGGCAGGTCACGTGGTCGATGTGGCCGCCGACGGCCATGACGGGCTCGGCTTCGCCACCGCAAGCTCGTACGACGCGATCGTGCTGGACGTGATGCTGCCCGGCATGGACGGCTTCGAGGTCTGCCGCACCCTGCGGCAACGAGCCGTGTGGACACCGGTGATCATGCTCACCGCACGTGACGCAGTCGCCGACCGGGTCGCCGGGCTGGACCACGGCGCCGATGACTACCTGGTCAAGCCGTTCGCGTTCACCGAACTGCTCGGCCGCCTCCGCGCGCTGCAACGGCGCGGCACCCCGCCCCGCCCGGCAGTGCTGCAGTGCGGGCCGCTGTCGCTGGATTCAGCCACACGGGTCGTCATGGTCAGTGCCGAGATCGTCGAGCTGTCGAGCCGTGAGTTCACCCTGCTGGAGTTCCTGCTTCGCAACCCCAACCACGTCCTGTCCCGGGCCCGGATCATCGAAGGCGTCTGGGGCCACGACTACGACGGCCTCTCCAACATCGTCGACGTGTACATCAAGTACGTCCGGGACAAGATCGACCGCCGGTACGACCTCGACCTGGTGCAGACGGTCCGCGGAGCCGGGTACCGCCTCGTCTGCCCCGCGGCGGAGCGCTGATGGTCTTTCGCCTGCCGATCAGCGTACGGCTGGCCTTGCTGTTCGCCGCCTCCCTCGCAGCGCTGCTCGCACTGCTCGGCCTGGTCGTCTACCAGCAGCTCGGCGCCGGACTGCGCTCCGGGCTCGACCAGCAGCTCGTCGACGCCGCAGGCGCCTTGCCGCCACGCCTGAACGACGCCGCGCTCAAGGGACCCGGCGAGGACGACGAGCTCGCCGGAGTGGAGATCAGCGACCGCCTCATCCAGATCGTCGACGAGCGCGGACAGGTGACCGAGGCCAGCGATGAGCTCGACGACGACCCGCCCCTGCTGGACCCCGCATCGCTGACGCAGATTCGCAGCGGCACGACTGTGCTGACCACGATCGCCGAGGACGAGGACGATCAGCTTCGCGTGCTGGGCGTCCCGTACGGCGACCCCGGGACGGTCGCGATCCTGGCCGCGGAGCTCGACGAGGTCGACGACGCCCAGCAGGCGCTGCTGGCGGTGTACGGACCGCTGAGCGTGCTCGGCACCGTCCTTGCCGGCGCGCTCGGGTACGTCCTCGCCCGTCGCAGCCTCATGCCGCTGCGTCGCATGACGGCTGAGGCAGAGGCGATCGGCGGCTCGGACCTGACACGACGGCTGTCACCGCCAGCCCGGTTGGACGAGATCGGCCGGCTCACCCGCACCCTGAACGGGATGCTCGGCCGGCTCGAATCAGCGCTGAATCGTGAACGCAGCTTCGCCGCTGACGCCAGCCACGAGCTGCGCACCCCGCTGGCGATCCTGCGCGCCGAGGTTGAACTGGCCCGCGACCGGATCAAGAACCCCACGGCACGCGCTTCGCTCGACACGGCGCTGGCGGAGGCAGCCCGGCTCGGCGAGCTCGTTGACGACCTCCTGCTTCTGGCCCGAGCCGACGCGGGTCACCTGGCCGATCACCGACCGATCGACCTTGACGAGCTGGTCGAGGCCGTCACCTCGCGCTTCAGCACGCTCGCCACCCGCCGCGGCGTGCACCTCACGTTCACGGGGGTCGCCGTCGTGCGCGGCAGCTTCGCCGGCCTAGAACGAGCAGTGGGCAACCTGGTCGACAACGCCCTGCGGCACACCCCGGAGGGAGGAACCGTCGGCATCGAGGTTCGGCCCACGACCGACGGCGCCGACATCGTCGTGCAGGACACCGGTCCCGGCGTCCCCGAGGACCAACTGCCCGGGCTCTTTGACCGCTTCAGCCGGCTCGACAGCGCCCGGCACGAACCCGGCGGAGCAGGACTAGGACTCGCAATCGTCGCCGCAGTCGCCGCCGCGCACTCCGGCACGGTGACCGCCGCCAACAAACCTACCCAGGGCCTGGCAGTCACCCTGACCCTGCGGGGATGAACTGCCTACGACCACGCGCACTTCCACCGGTAGCAGAGGCGGCCGGGCCGAAAAGCGCCTGCTGATTGGACGGCGGGCTTGGCGAGACCTGCCAGTTGGAGGGCGGTGGCGGTCACGACCAAGGAACGGGCAGGGCTGTGTGCCCGTTGTGCGAACATGGAACTCACCTGTCCCAAGTGCCACGGCTCGATGCGCACCTATGAGCGCAACGGCGTCCATGTTGACCAGTGCACAGAGTGCCGCGGGATCTTCCTCGACCGCGGCGAGCTTGAGAAGCTCGTGGACGCCGAGAACGCCTGGAACGCCTCCGCCGCCGCGCCGGCTGCGCCTGCGCCTGCGGCAGGCGCACCCGCCTCGGCGGCGGCGCAGCAGGGCGGACTCGGCGCGATGGTTGGCGAGGTGCTGCAACAGGCACGCGCCGCGAAGAGCGGGCACCAGCAGTCGTCGTCGCACGGCCGGCCCTACGAGCAGCAGTACGGGAAGCACCCGAAGCGCAAGAAGTCCTTCTTCGAGGAGTTCCTCGGCTAGCTCGGCTTCACCGCTGCTCTCACGGCGGCAGGGCACGGGTGATCCCACCCGCCAGGGTGCGAGCAGAGGAGCTCCGCCTCCGCGTCGTAGCGCTGTGGTGCTGGGCAGGGGGCCGGACCACAAGCATCGGCTTCGCTCGGTGCCGCGGCGAGCCGTCGCTGGTCTTGCCGGCGCAGCCCAGGAGGAGCCGAGCAGTTAATGGTCAGGTGACCTGACCAAACGCACGCGTCCGGTCAGCTCCCCTGCCCAGGCCCCGCGCCGGTGGTCGCGGGCAAGGGTCTCGCCGGCCCGGGCGCGGGCCGGCAAGGAACAGTGCGCAACAAAGTCGAAGATCGCTTGTCACAGCACCCCTTCGACCGCACTTACCAAGGGTGAGGGGACGAGACGCGTTCCGCGGGTCAGGGAGCTGTGTCATGGACGGGCTGCACGAGGCGGCAGGGCAGGTGCCAGCGGAGCAGCTGGTCGAGAGTGAGCCGGCGGGGGCTGAGCGGGCCGGCTTCGTGCGGGACCGGGCGCACCGTTTCCCGGGCCGCCGCAACGCGCTCAAGGTTCTGTACGACGACGTGGAGGTCGCCTCGGTGCGGGCGGCGGCACAGCTCGCCGGGCTGACCCCGTCCGGGTACGTCGCGGCCGCCGGCCTGACCTTGTCCGGGGGCGGGGGTCGCGCCGGCGACCTCGACCGACCGGGCGCTGCTGGCTGAGCTGCTGCAGGGCCGGACGGCGTTGGGCCGGTACGGGGTGAACCTGAACCAGGCCGTCGCGGCGCTGAACAGCGGCGCCGGGGCGCCGGTGTGGCTGCTGCAGGCGGTCAGCGGCTGCGCGCGGGCCAGCGCTGAGCCGCCCCCGCGAGCCCATGACCTGCGGTGATGCGCGCAACAGACGAAACGTACGGCTTCCTCTACCTGGGATACGCAGCGGGCTCGGAAGAAGGAAGAAGGCCTCTGACCTGCGACTGACGGCCTCCGTCGGTGATCGCTCGCGGGGAGCCTGGCGCAGGGTGCAGAACCGGATGCGGGTGACTTCGTCTGGGTCGGTCGCTGCCCCGAGGCCATCCCGCGTCCGGACAGGTATCGCCAACGCCTGCGCCGCCCGTAGCGCTCGAAGGTCACGTCGGAGCCCGTTCAGGCGCGCTGATCGATAGGGCGCCGTCCGCGAGTCGCAGCTTCAGGTCACGCTCGACGTCCAACAAGCGCCTCGGTTGATCACCTACCTCGCCTCGGCTCACAGTTCGTGGGCGCCGGCGAGCAGAACCGTTGTTCTGCTCGGTTCCGCACCGGCGCGGAACCGCGACTACATTCCGTCCGTGAGGCTCCTGAGGTTCGTCGTGGATGCCCTGGTCTTCTTCGCGGGGTACACCGCGGTCAGTCGGTGGGCGACGGGTGGCGGCATCGTCGATCCAAGGATCATCACGCGGGGCGACGAACCCACCTACACCGTCGTGGCGTCTGTTCTCGCAGGGCTCCTGGCGGTCGCGGTGTGGCGTGGCGTGTACCTGCTTCTCACGCGTACACGTCAGCCATAGCTGCTCGTAGCCGGCGCTATCGCACGCGCCGGCCCAGCCTCCGGTCGTGATCAGCGCCGGGATTGCTCACTTCCGGTACGGCGGGAATGTGCGTGAAGAGGGCGTTGATCACAGCACCGGTGACGCTCGCTATGCAACGTGGCCCTTCTCGGTCCGCTACGACCTCCTGCGGTACGCATCGAGGCGGTGCGCGACATCGACGACCGTGACGCTCTGCTGCTCGTCGTTGATCCGGTAGATCACGCGGTAGGTGCCGCGCCGGGCGCTGTGCCGGTCCTCCAACGGGGGCCGGAGCCGCTTGCCCATCCGGTGCGGGTTGCTCAGCAGCGGTCCCACGATGAACTCGTGCGCAGCCATCGCGACCGCCTCCGGCAGGACCTCGGCGAGCTGACGGCGGGCCGTCGGGCTGACCCGGAGCGTGTAGCGGTCGCCCTCGGCCTTCACGCGACGGGCCGGCGACCCCGTTGCCTCATGGCGGCCGCCAGATCGGCCTCAGATCCTTGCTCACCCGCCGCCAGCTCGTCGTCGGAGGCGGCAAGCCGGCGCATCGTGTCCGGATCCGACAGGATCGCCAGCGTCTCCTCGAGCGACTCGAGGTCCTCGGGGGCGATCAAGACGGCGGAAGGCCGCCCGTACACGGTCACCGTGACGCGCTCATGCTGCCCGCTGACGCGACTCACGACGTCGGACAGGCGCGCCTTCGCCTCGGCCAGAGACATCGTCGTCATGGTCACAAGTATGACCACTGACCCGGCTGATGTCGAGCCTTCGGGGCCCTGTGGGCGGTGCAGACGCTGCCTAGCCTGAGGACATGCCGATCGCGTTGCTGCCTTTCAGCCAGTACGCGGTGTCCCAGACTTTCAGCCTGCTCGTAGTCGGCTACGGGGCCGCCGGCATCCTCGTGCGAGCGATCAGGACGCGTCTGCCGCGCCGGGCGGTGCTCGCGGTCGGAGCGGGCGCGTTGGCGGTGCACCTCGTCGCCACGGTGCAGGCGGCGACGACCGTCGCCTCCGGGCTGGCGGAGCGCACCGCATCGACCGTCTACCTCGCTGCCCTGCTGGTCGTCGTCGCCGCCGCCGTCCTGACCGGACTGCTGGTGCTCCGGCTCATCACTGCGCCTTCCAAGGCCGGAGCGGTGATCGGATCGAGCCTCGTAGCGCTCGTGGCCGGTTCGTAGCTGGCGGACCTCCTGATGGCGCTGGGGGCGGCTTCCGGTGAGGTCGGATCCTCGGCGTTGAACGTCGTGGTTCGGTGGGTTCCCGCAGTGCTCGTGGGGGCCACGATCGCCTGGGGCGGCCACGGCACACGTGGCCGCGTTGTCGCCGCCGTCGGAAGCCTCCTCCTGCTCTGGATCGTCCCCGCTGCTTTCACCGCGATCGCTTCGGCGGCGGGCTCACGGGTGCTGCTGCCGTACCCGTCGGAGATGGTCGACTACGGGATGGAGGTTCTGCGAGCCCGACCTCGTCCTGCCGCCGCTGCTGGCCGCTCTTGTCGTAGCCGCTGCTGGGATCGCCATCCACCGACTGCTCGGGCGGCGGCTGGCCAACGAAGAGGTCTGATGGCACCAGGGCCTGCTCGATGCGACCGGTATCGGACGGGTGGCTCGGCTCGGAGTCCCCGGCGGGGGGATGAGTCTGCCGAGGGCGAAGCCGCCGTGGACGCACGTTCCGATGAACGGGGGCTCGTCGTTCAGCGACGCCCGAGGTGTGTGCCCGCGGCGGTCGAGTTCAGGCCGGTTGAGCCCCTCGCTCGTGCCGGAACGCTGCGGAAGCCGAACCCCATGCGGGATCCTGGCGTGCACGTTCCGGGCGGCGATGTCACAAGCCGCCTGGGCCCACGGCTACCGGTAGACGTCGGTGCGGTGGTCGACGTGCACGATCAGGACCACACCTGCAGGACGATCGATCCGGTAGATGACGCGATAGTCGCCGCGGCGTGCCGCATGACACCCGGCGAGCTCCAGCTGAAGCTCGCGGCCCACCCGTTCGGGGTTGTCGGCGAGGGATCCGTAGACGAACTCGACCACGGCGGTTGCGATCTTCTCGGGCAGTCGCCGGAGATCCCGCTGAGCCGTCGGCGTCCAACGAAGCGAGCGGATGCGCTCGCTCACTGCCGCCGCGCGAGAGCCAGGGCTTGCTCCTTTGTCAGCTCAGCTGTCTCGCCCGCCGCGATCTCGGCCTGGCCCTGTCGGACACGGCGCATCGCCCGCGCGTCGGACAACAGCTCCAGGGTCTCCTCGAGACCTTCGAGGTCCTCCACGTTCAGGACGACGGCAGCTGGACGACCGTGTTTGGTGATCACGACCCGTCCGTGCTCGCGCTCCAGCCGTTCGACGACTTCCGAGAGCCGATTCTTCACGTCAGCGAGAGGCATGTGCTCAGCAGCGGCAGACATAGCCATAATCGTAGCTAGTTCCTGAAGCAGTGGCCAGACCGCGTGCGGTGGGAGCTCCGGAAGCCGACGGCTTGCGGCCGCACGGCGCCGTCCCAGTGGTCGAACCCTCATCGGACGTCGAAGGCACCTACCCTCTCGCCCGCCGCGCGCGAGCCTGAGTCGTCGCCGGGGACTACTCCTCCACGGGAGTGATCCGGTCTGCACTACGACAAGGCCCGGTCACTTGGCTGCCTCAGGGGCTCAGACCGGTGAGCGTCACGTCCACGAGCCGATGGACGGCCGCGTCGGAGCCGAGCGCGCCGGCGGCGGTGAGGGCGTGCAGGCAGAACGTCGCTAGCTCCGTGGAAGCGACATCGCTGCGGACCTCGCCGACGACGGCTCCTTCCTGGAGCAGGTCGGCCAGCTGCTGCCGCAGGTGGTCCTGTGCCTGCACGACGTGCTCGCCTTGGTGCAGCAGCGCGCCCAGGTCGTTGCCGTGTTGGCGGCGCGTCGCGCCCGCGTAGGCGACGAGCACCGCACGCAGCCGCTCGCGCGGTGTCCCCGGTCGTGAGGCCGCCTGAGCGAGAAGCGCAAGGTGGCTGTGTACCTGACGCTGATGCCAGGCGGACAGGACCGCCTGGACGTCGGGGAAGTACTTGTACAACGTTGCCCGGCCGATGCCGGCGTCCTGCGCGATCCGCGACATCGTCACCGACGGCAGGCCGTGCTCGGCGATGAGCGCGCCGGCAGCGTCGAGTGCGGCCTTGCGCACCGTCTCCCGGTGCGCCTCGACCGAGTCCTGCCACAGCTTGGGCACGTGGGAAGCCTACAGCCCGTAGCTGGTAGGACATCCAGACTGCGGCCGTAGACATTGTGTCTCGTACAGTGCAGTCCTCAGCCGCCTGAAGCGAAGGAAGCCCAGATGACCGAGCCACAGAGCATCGACAGCAACGGAGCGGATGCGGCCGCCACGTCAGCCGGTCAGGCGCAGCCACCGGCGACGCCCCGCTGGGTGAAGATCACCGGCGTGGTCCTTGCCCTGTTCGTCCTCGCCGTGCTCGCGAAGGTCCTGATCGGCGGCGGTGTCGGCGGACACGGCCCCGGCATGCACGGCGCATTCGGCGGCCTCGCCCCGCCGGCTTCCTCGGGCGCAGCCCTGGCAACCGTGCAGGCGTGGCCAGGTCTGTGATGCAACTGCCCGCAGGTGCGCGCAAGGCGGCGCTCGTGACGCACGTAGTCGCGTCTGTGGGATGGCTCGGCGCTGTCGCGGCGTTTCTGACGCTGGCTGTCACGGCCGTTCGCACCCGTGACCTCGAGACGCAGCGAGCGCTGTACATCGCCATGGAAGTCATGGGCTACACCGCGCTCGTGCCGCTGAGCCTGGCGTCGTTCACCTCCGGGCTGGTGCAGTCGCTCGGGACTCCGTGGGGCCTGCTGCGGCACTGGTGGGTGATCGTGAAGCTCGCCATCTCCTTGGTCGCCACCGCCGTCCTGCTCCTGTACATCCCGACGCTACGCCTGCTCGGCGCCGCCGCGTCCAGCCCGGGCCTGGCCGACGACCGCACGCTGCTGCCCAGCAGCTCACCGGTGCTGCACTCCGCCGCCGCGTTGATCGTCCTGCTGGTGGCGGTTGTGCTGTCGGTGTACAAGCCCAAGGGACTGACTCGTCACGGCTGGCGCAAGCAGCAGCAGGGCCGGGCGGAGCAGTCGCAGGTTCGGGTCCGGCCCGCAGCATGAGCGCTGGCAACCTTGCAGTATCCGGCGTGCCTGCGGTCGGCGTTCTGCTCAGTGCCGCCGCCGCCACGGGACGCCGTGGCGACTCCTCGGCCGAGTTAGCCGGTGCCCTGCCCGAACCACCGGCGGGCGCGGTCGAGGCCGAACCGCGTCTTGTGGTCGGCGAGATCTCGCGACGGCGCGGTGAACGCGGCGGTGGGCGCCTGCCCTGACAAGAAGTTGACGTCCACCTTTCCCACGGTTCCCCCGCCGGCCTCGAAGTAGCAGACGGCCGCACCGTCGTACGGCGGCGGGGGGTCGCTGCCTCGGACCTCGGAGATCAGCACGTCGGCAAGGGTGCGAGCCTCACCCTCGGCGATGGTGCCCGCTCGCGGCACGGGCGCGCTGGTGACGTCGCCCACGGCGTAGATCCCGGGGAAGCGCGTGGCGAACGTCGCCGGATCGACCGGGATCCAGCCGTCCTCGGTGAGACCTGAGTCCACGACGACTGCCGGCGCGCGGTGCACTGGCACTCCGAGGAACAGGTCGTAGGGCAGCTCGCGTCCGTCCTCGAGGTGCGCGACCCGGCGCTCCGGGTCGAGGCGCACGACGCGGCACGACGGCCAGTGCTGGATCCCACGCTCCTCCAACATGTCGACGATGGCTGCGGAGGTCTCCGTCGAGATCGGGATCGGGATCGGCAGCGGATTGACCAGGTGGATCGTGACGTCGTCGCGAACGCCCTGCTCGACCAGGTAGTCGTGCAGCATGAACGCCGCCTCGTTCGGCGCCGGCGGGCACTTGAAGAGCGGCCCGAGCACCCCGATGACGGCGACACCGAATCGGAAGGACGGCAGGACCTCGCGGACCCGCTCCGCGCCCTCCGGCGAGTAGAACTCGTGACCGCCCTCGGCGAGTCCCGGCGTGGCCGCGACATCGAGATCGGCGCCGAGCGCGACAACGAGGACGTCGGCGTCGTAGGTGGCCGCATCGGTCACGACGCGCCGGGACTGCGGATCGATGGCCAACACCATCTCCTGGTGGAAGCGCACGTTGGGCTTCGTGATGCTCCGGTACGGCAGCCGGACCTCTTCGAGGTCGCGCTTGCCGACCATCACGTCGAGTTTGGTGTAGCCGAGGACGAACGCCTCGCTCTTGTCGATCAGCGTCACATCGACATCGTCGGCGAGATCCTCGGCGAGGCGCGTCGCCAGCTCGAGCCCTCCGAACCCGGCGCCCAGGATCACGACGTGTCTGCTCATCCGAGGTCGTTACCGCGGTCGCCGAAGGTCGAAACGCTGTCGGCCCCCGTGGACGACTGGCGCCGGCTCCGGCAGGACATCTTCGACGAGGTGTGCGACCGCGGGTTCGACTCCTCGCGCGGGCTGGCGAAGCTTGGTTGGATGCCGGGATTCTGGCGATTACTACTATCTATCGTAGTAGACGTACTCTCGTCGCCGTCAACGACCTGACGCTGCACCGACCGGCGTCGGCACTGCAGGCGTGGCTTCCCCGGCTGCGGGGGTACTGAGGGGGGGTAGGTCCGGCCACAAGAGCGGCCGCCTGCCGCAGTGCGACCTGCCTGCCGCCCCACGGGAATCAGACCGGCACGGTCGTCACGAGGAGGACTGGTTCGATGTGAGAGACATCAACCTTGTGGACGGCCTGAGCGTCAGCGACGTGCCGACCTTCGCCCTGCTGCCGCCGGAGCCCATCGAGTGGCTGCTCGGATCGGTGTCGTTCGAGACGTCGGTCGCGCCCGTGCTGGCGTTCGTCGCCGGACTCGTGCTGACCCTTTCGCCGATCTCTTGGCCGAGCATCCCGGCCGTCATGACGGTGCTCACCCCCGCAGCGCGCGCAGGCACGGCTGACGGGCTGACGCCCGAGTGGGGAGAGGAGCGGCAACCGCTGAGCCGGGTGCGTGGCGCGCTGGTCGTGCTCGGGTTCGTCATCGGCATGGACGGCGTGATCGCCACCATCGGCGCGCTCGCCGTGTCGGTGACCTACCTGCTCATTCGTGGCGCCGTGGCGCTCTCGCTCCTCGCGGCAGTGCTGCTCGCGGTGGCCGGGCTGCGCCTGGTCACCCGCCGGTGGTCGCTGTGCTCCCGCACGCTCGCGCTGCCTCCCGATCCGTTGCGCGCCGTCAGTGCCGGGGTGGTGTTCGCCGTCGTCGGCTGTCCCGGTTGCGCTCCGATCGCCATCGGGGTCGGAGGCGCCGCGGCGGCGTCCGGCAGCGTGCTGATCTCGGTGCTCGCGATCACAGGATTCGTGGTCGGCAGGTGGCTGGCGCTGTACAGCTTTGCCGCGGCCGGGAGCCGCTTGCTGGGCCCGCTCGGCGGCGCGAAGTGGCGGCGGCTGGACCTGGTCGTCGGCACGCTCTTCCTGGTCGGCGCGTCCTACTACCTGCTCCGCGTCCTGCTCGGCGCCGTGGAGACGGTCGTTCCCGGCACCAGCGGAGTACTGGCCGGCTGACGTGGCGTCAGGCAGGAACGGAACAGGGACGGTCGGCGTTCACGAAGATGGGTAGTAGAACGGCCATCGATGAAGACCAGCAAGGCAGCTGGTGACACGCGAAGCCGCTTGCCGGCAGCAACGAAAGGCAATGACATGGAGCTCTTTTTCCTGCTGTTCACCCTGCTGTGCCCGCTCAGCATGGTCGGGCTCATGGGCTGGTGGGCCTGGTCGATGCGCCGGCACAGCAATCGTGGTGCTCAGGGCAGCGCGCCCGTCCGCTCGGTCAGCGACGAGAGCGAGATCACTCGCATGCGCGCCCAGCTCGACCAGTTCCAGGCCCAGGCCCGCGACGAGAAGTCCCCTGCAGCGGGGTAGGAGCAAGGGACAGCTTCGGTACCCGACCTGACGAAGGAGGCCCCGGCGATGAGCCTCGTCGCGATGATGCACGGAGACGGCGACCACATGATGAACGGATGGATGGGGAACTGGATGGTGCTGTGGGCCGTGCTGGCGCTCGCGCTGGTCGTTCTCGCGGTGGTGGCGACGGTCTGGCTCGTGAAGCACTTGAGCAGCAGCAGCGGTGGCGGCTCGGACGATCGGCGCATCCTCGAGCGCCGGTATGCGTCCGGGGACATCGACCGCGAGGAGTTCCTGCAGCGCCGGAACGACCTGGCCCGACGTCCGTAGCCCACGACGGCAGGCGCCGGACCGCTCTTGTCGACTACCCTCTGTAGGAGTAGGCGCGGGACGTGCCTGTAGCCGAGGAGGTCGAAGTGGCACTGCGGGCCTGGTGCGATCACGTGGTGCACGTGCACCTCTACAGCCGCGACGAGGAGCTGAGCCAGACCTGCGCCCGGTTCCTGGGGGAGCGCTTCGCCGACCGGGACGTCGACGCAACGGCTGAGCCTGGTTACGTCGAGGTGCGCAGCTCCGTCGAGGCTCCGGTGACGGCGGCGGACGTGGCGCAGGCCCTCGTCGGGGCCCAGGTGCGCGCTTCCTCGGTCTTCGATCGTCCCGAGTGGTCCGTCGCCGAGTTGTGAGACCAGTCCTGCCTCGCCCTTCGACAGGGCGAGGGATGGTCGCGCTGTCGATCGTCCTTGCGGTCCTGCTGTGGCCGACCGCTGCGCTGGCCCATCCAGCTCTCGTCGAGACGACGCCCGGCGCAGGGTATGCCGTGACCTCCCCTCCGGAAGCGGTCTCCGTCACCTTCAACGAGCCGGTCACGCCGGTGGGAGACGCGCTCACCCTGCGACTCGGCGACGGTACGTCGATCCCGCTCGTGGTGGACCTGCAGCAAGGCGGGAGTTCGCTGCGGGGGGTGCCGGACGAGGAGCTCGCTGCCGGCAGCTACGAGGTTGCCTACCGCGTGGTGGCACTGGACGGGGACCTCATCGAGGGCAGCTTCGCGTTCGGCGTCGCCAGCCCTGTCGCGACCGGCAGCAGCGCGGCTGCCACCTCGCAGGACGATCCCGACGAGGTGCGACCCGGCACAGCACTGCCGCGGGCGCTGCTGTTCCTGGGCCTGGCCCTGGCGCTCGGCGGCATGGCCGGGGCGGCCATCGCGCGACGCGAAGCGGGAGACCGGGCCGCGACCCGCCCATGGACGCGTCTCGGCGCCCTCCTGGGGGTGGCCGGAGCCACGACCATGCTCCTGCAGGTCGCGTCGTTTCAGCCATCGGATGTGCCGGCGTTGCTGCAGACGTCAGGCCCGGCCCGGTTGCTCGCAGCCGAGGCCGCCCTGTTCTCGTTCGCGCTGCTCGTGGCGCGCGCGCCGTTGCGGGGCGCCGTCGCCGCGGTCGCGCTCGCGGGAGTCGTCCTGCTCGAGGGGCTCCGCGCTCATCCCGGTGAGGCGGTAGGAAGCTTCGGAGTACTGCTGACCGTGGTGCACCTGGCCGCGGCCGCGATGTGGGTGGGCGGGCTGGTCCACGTCGTGCGTCTGGCCGTCGCCTGGCGGGGCCGTTCCCTGGCGACGTGGATGGTCGTCGGCGCCTACGCGCGGATCGCCGCCGCGCTGTTCCTGGTCGTCCTGCTGACCGGCACGCTCAGCGCGCTGCTGCTGCTGCCGACGTTGAGCGACTGGAGCAGTACGACGTACGGCCAGGTCCTGCTGCTGAAGCTCGTCGTCGTCGCGGCTGCGCTGGCTGCCGCCCTGACGGCGCGCCTTCGGCACAGGCGCGGAGTCGACAACGGTGCGGACGTCGTGAACCGCAGGGATCGCAGTCCGTGGGCGCTGAGCAACGCTGCTCGCTTCCAGGCCGCGCTGCTTGCGCTCGTCGTCGTCGTCACCGCCGGGTTGACGTCAGCCACGCCGCCGCGACTGGTGTCGCAGACCGCCTTGCTGCCGGCCCCCACGGGGGCGGTCCTGCGGGTGGCCGACCGGGTGAATCAGGTGACGCTGGCCCTCGTCGCTTCCGACGGCCGGCTCGAGGCGCGTGTCTACGCGCCAGGCCCTCAGGAGGAGGTCGACTACGACCTCGATTTGGCCGTCGAGGCGCCCGATGGACAGGTGAGCTCGCCCGACCTGCAGCCCTGCGGCGCCGCATGCTGGAGCGCCGACGTCGACTGGGCGACGGGCGTGAACGAGGTCGTCGCCGACGTCACAGCGACCGGATGGGAGGCAGGCACGGCCCGCATCGAGGTGCCCTGGCCGCCGCAGCCGGCCAACGACCTGCTGCGCACCGTGCAGACGGTGATGGGTGCTCAGTCGAAGATCCAGGCGACGGAGTCGGTCACGTCCGGCTTCGGCGCTGCTCCCACCACGACGTCGACGCGCACCGGACAGGAGTACCTGGAGGACGAGCCATGGTCGGACGGAGGAGTGACCGACCCGGTGCTGCACGACCTCGAGGGGACCCGCACGCTCGCCTTCGCGATGCCCGCCCTCGGCTACCACTTCACGATGACACTCGACGAACAGGATCGCGTCGTGGCCGCCCGAGTCGTGACGAGCAAGCACCTCATCCAGCGGAGCTACAGCTACCCCGAGTAGCCGGCGGGCAGAGCGGCCTCTGAGCTTCAGCGGGGGCGGCACGAGCGGTGAGGTCGTCGAGCGCGTCCGCGAGCCGCCAGCCCGTGGCCCGGAACGGGTACAGGAACGGGCAGCCGCTGCCTCGCGTGTGGAGCTGTTCCGGGCCTTCCCGCAGCCCCACTGAGGCGAGCAACTCGTCCTGGAACGCACGGCAGGTCCCGGAGGCACGGGCAGAAGTCCAGTGCCAACGCCAGGGCGCGCGGTAGCCGTGCGCGAAAGACCGGACATCCTCGCGCACCTCGTCGTCGGTCTTGACGATGGACAGCACCGGGTGGAAGGCGTGGACCGCGGACTGGCCGTGGTTCGGGTCCCGGTACCAGGTGCCTCGCAGCCCCAGCAGTCCGAGGCCGTTCAGGATCCCGTCGGTGCCGCGCACGAGCTGCCTGACGCCCAGCGGCACCGAGGCGGGCCACCAGCCGTAGCTCTCGCGGCCGTCGACCTCGACCCACCAGTGCCCGTAGATGCTTCGCCAGGACGTGTTGTCCCGCTTGATGGTCACGTAGAGCAGCGTCCGCGGCGCGCCGTAACTCGTGGACACGCCCGGCTCCGAACCGGCTGGGGCGTGCGGGGCGGGTGGGACCGGTGTCTGCAGCGCCCGCTGTGACCGCCGCAGGTTGAGCCTGCGGAGCCGCCCGCGGGCGCGCAGCCGACGTACGGGTCGAGCCCACCGACGACGGAGTCGACGCGCGCCCGAGAGCGTGCGGCTAACGCCGGCTTCGCTCATCAGAGGTCGGCCCCGGGTTGCCGCCCTTGTTCATCTTGCCGCCCTTGCCGCCCTTGCCGCCGCCACTGCTGCCGCGCCGCTTCTTCTCCTCCTCGTGGGCCCGTCGCCGGGCCGCTCGAAGCTCCCGCACCGTGGGTTCTCGCGAGCTCGGCGTCTCGCTGCCGTGGTCGTCGCTCATGTCTCTCCCGCATTCTTGGGTACCCCGGGCGTGTACCGGGTCGTGCTGAGGGGCAGCCTATTCCTACCCGACCTAGGAGTGTCTCGAGATGACCAGCAAGACGATCGTCCGCGCCGGCCTCGTCACCGCAGGCGCGCTGACTGCCGCCGTGCTCGCCGGAACGGCGGCACAGGCGGCGACCGCGGGCCAGGAGCATCGCGATCCGGGGATGGACCGGATGCACGAGCGCATGATGCAGACCCCGGGGATGGACCGGATGCACGAGCGCATGCAGGAAGGGACCACTGGGATGCCGATGATGCAGATGGGTCCCGCCACCCGTTGATGCCTGTGCGGCCAGGCGCGCAAGCGGCATCATGCCCGACATGAGCGACAGCCTGGAACGGGTGCGGAGGATCTACGACGACTCCGCGGACGGCTACGACCGCAAGATCCAGATCCCTGAGCGGTTGCTGTTCGGATCCGGCCGGCAGTGGGCGACGAGCCAGGCTGCCGGCCGGACGCTGGAGGTCGCTGCCGGCACCGGGCGGAACCTGCCGTACTACGAGCAGCACGTGGCGCTGACCGCCGTGGACCTGAGCGCCCGCATGCTCGCGCACGCCGAACGGCGCGCGGCTGCCCTCGGCCGTGACGTCGACGTCCGTGTTGCCGACGCGCAGGCGCTTCCGTTCGACGAGGCGTCCTTCGACACAGTCGTGGCGACGCTGGCGCTGTGCAGCATCCCCGACGACCGGGCCGCTGCGGCGGAGATGGTGCGGGTGCTGAAACCAGGGGGGCGTCTGGTGCTGCTCGAGCACGTCCGGAGTCCGCTCGCGCCCGTGCGGGCCGTGCAGCACGCCCTCGCTCCGCTGTTCCTGCGCTTCGAGGCCGACCACCTGCTCCGGGAGCCCGAGCGCAGGGTGCAGGAGGCCGGGCTGGAGGTCGAGCACTGCACGCGGTCGAAGCTGGGGCTCGTGCTGCGGCTCGTGGGGCGCAAGCCGAGGTAGTGCCTAACGGCCGCGGTAGAACACCTGGAACGTGTGGCCGCCGTCGCGGCTCCGCAGGATGCCGCGCTCGGCAACGGCGACGAAGATCGAGTGCCGACCGTCGACGGCGGCCACGGTCATCGCCTCCGGCTCACCGCCGACGCGTCCGCGTGCCGACCACGTGCGGCCCCGGTCTTCGCTGGCGTGCACGCCGCCGTCCTGGCTGACCGCTACCAGCTCGTCGTCCCAGCTCAGCACCGCCAGGTCCGGCGCACCTGCCAGCGACGCCCAGGTCCGCCCGCCGTCGGTGCTCGTGCGGGGCCCTGCCTCCGTCGCGGCGACGACCAGGTCCGGGTCCTGCGGGCTGACGGCGAAGTCCAGGACGACGAGCTGCGAGCGACGGTCCCAGCTCCGGCCGTCACCGCTGACCATGAACGTCTCGCTGGTCGAGTCGTAGGCGTAGATCCTGTCGTGCGCCGACCCGATCGCGTGGAAGTCCGCCTCTCCGCGCAGGGACAGCGGCGTCCACGACTGGCCGCCGTCGGTCGACTCGATCAGGCCGAGCAGCGGCGGGTTGTCCTCACGGAAGTCAGGATGACCCGACCCCAGGAAGCGGCCGGGCCCGACCACCTCGAAGCCCATGGTGTCCTGGTACCGGTTCGCCACCCGGGTCATCCGGCCGTCCTCCAGGCGCAGGAGGCCGAAGTGGGTGGCGGCGTAGAGCACCCCGTCAGCAGGGTCCACGCCGAGACCGTGCGTGTGCTCGATGCCCGGCTCGGGGAACTGACCTGCCGGCAGCGGCACCTCGCGCGCGGCCGGCTCCTGTCCCTTCAGCCAGACAGTCGCCGTACCGGCTCCGACCACGACGAGCCCGGCGACCACTGCCAGACGCATCCGCGCGCGGGTGGGTTGCTGATCGCCCACGTGGGCACCCTCCTCCTGGCGGTACTCTCATGGAGTATCAGAAGAAGACCCAGCGTAGTAGGCGATTACCTGTGGAGGCGACGTGAGCGAGGCAACGGTCGTACCGGGCCAAGGCGCTGACGCGTGCGACGTCGCGATGATGAGCGAGGAGCTGCGTGCCGACCTCCTCCTGCGACTGAAGAAGATCAACGGTCAGGTGAGCGCCATCGCCAGGATGGTGGAGCAGGACCGCTACTGCGTCGATGTGCTGCAGCAGGCCAACGCGGCCCAGTCGGCCCTCGAGGCCGTCAGCCGGAAGGTGGCCCGCAACTACCTGGAGCGGTGCGTCACCGACGCTGTCAAGCGCGGCGACCCGTTGATCTACGACGAGGTCATGCGCGTCGTGTTCCGGAACCGCTAGCTGTGCCGGCCCCCTCCGCCGCCCCCGCTGACACCGGGCGCGAGGCGCAGGTCTGGGGGCGCGTCCCGGGGCGGCGGCCTCCGCTGCCGGCCTGGGCGCCGCTGGCATGGTTCGTCGCGCTGGCCGTGGTGCTGACGTTCGTCGTCGTCACGCTGGTACGGCCGCCCGGCCTCCTTGATGATCCCGACCCCGCCTACCAGCGCGACGGGCTCCTGCTGAACGGCCCGGTTCTTCCCGAGCAGGTCGCAGGAGTGGGCTTCGGTGGCCGGGCGGTGGTCCTGCTGTTCGTCCGGGACGTGCCGCCGGCCGACGAACTCGCGGAATGGGCCGCAGCTGTGCCGGAGCCGGCCGAGCTCCGGGTGGTGCTGCCCGCGCCGGCCACCGACGACCTGCCGGTCCCGACGGTGGCCGACCCGCGCAACCGGCTCGCCGCGGCGGTGGACATGCCCGACCCCGCCGATGGAGGTCGGCCTGTCGGCTACGCCGTCGTCGACGCCGACCGGGTGGTGCGCTACGCCACGCTCGACCCGGACTACCTGGCCAACGCCTTCGAGGTCACGACCATCGTGGGGGCCGTGACATGACCAGCCCAGCGTGGTCGACGTCTTTCGCGCCGCTGCGCCCGCGCACGCTGCTGTGGCAGCTGGCCGTCCTCGTCGTCGCCGAGGTCGCGCTGTACTCCAGCTACGCCACCCACGAGGCGCGGTTCCACTGGGCGACGCACTTCCTGGTCGGCCTGACGGTCGCCGCGCTGTGGCGGGCGCTGTTCCTGCTCGTCGCCGCGCGGCCGACCCGCTTCCAGCTGCTGTCCGTCCTGGGCTTCCACCTGTGGGCGATGTGGCCGGATCTGATCTTCCGCGCCCCGGGCGTCCCGCACTACCACTGGATGGACTGGCTGGCGCTGGGGCACGTGAGCAGCCACTACCTGCCCGGCGGCGACACCACCTGGCTGGTCGTCGCGCTCACCGCCGCCGCCGGATACGCGCTGCTGCTCTCGCGGTGGCTCGCCTCCCGGCACGCCGAGGCGTCGGCAGGTCTGGCCCCCGCCGTCGGCGTCGGCGGCGGCGGGATCATCCGCCCGCAGCTGGACCCCAGGACGCACCAGCTCGCGCACGAGACGTTCGGGCCGCCGCTGCGGGAGGCAGCAGAGCCGCTGGTCTTCCTGCACGGGCTCGGCGCCACCTCCTCGACCTGGACGCCGACGGCCCGTCGGCTCGCGGAAGCCGGACATGCCTCCCTCGTGCCGGATCTGCTCGGCTTCGGCTCCTCGATGCGACTCGGCACGGTGTTCGACCTCGACGAGCAGGCCGCCGCGGTGGTCCGGCTCCTGGACCACGCGGGAGTCCGCCGCGCGCACCTGGTGGCGCACAGCTGGGGCGCGACGGTCGCGGCCGCTG
This sequence comes from Mycobacteriales bacterium, assembly GCA_040902655.1. Lineage (NCBI taxonomy): Bacteria > Bacillati > Actinomycetota > Actinomycetes > Mycobacteriales > Mycobacteriales bacterium. The sequence continues at coordinate 19,035 of JBBDWV010000032.1, read as the reverse complement.
TGACGCGGCACGATCCCGACCGGGTCGAGCGGCTGACCCTCGTCGCTCCGGCGGTGTTCGCCGACGTCGACACCGCGAAGGCCAGGTTCTCGAGCCGGTCCTGGTTGGCTCGGATGACGCTGAACGGCTCACCCGTGGGAGGATTCGTCTGCGGCCTGATGTGCCTGACCCGGCCGTTCGTCGCGCGGCTGGCGCCGCGGATGGAACCCGACGTGCCCGCCGAGGTGGCGCGTGACGGCGTGCAGCACAGCTTCGCCGCTTATTCCGACGCGCTGACGAGCATGTGGGAAGGCAACCCGCTCGTCGACCTGCTGCGGCAGCCGTCGTGCCCGGTCACGGTCCTGCTCGCCGAGCAGGACGCGACCGTCCTGCCGAGCGACGTCCTCGACCTGACTGCCGACTCCCGGGTGCGCATCCTGCGGCGTTCCGGACCGCACGGCATCGCGTACGAACAGCCCGACGTGATGGCCCAGCTGCTCCTCGAGCAGCTCCCGGCCCCCTCCACGGCACTCCCGCCGGCTCCCGAAGCCGGCAGACAAGGAGCTCTCCATGACCGCCGCTGACGTCGCCGTCGTCCTCGGCGGGATCGTGCTGATCGCCGTGCTTGCGTGGTACTTCTTCGCCCCGCGCAAGGCGACGCACGCTCAGCGGGAGAACGGCCGGCAGGTCGTCGACATCACCGTCAAGGGCGGGTACTCACCGAGCCTGGTCCGGGTCGAGGCCGGCAAGCCCGTACGGCTGCGGTTCGACCGCCAGGAGAACAGCGACTGCACCGCCCGCGTCGTGTTCCCCGACTTCCGCAAGAGCGCGTCGCTCGCCGCCTTCGGCACGACGACGCTCGACCTCGACGTGCAGGAGCCGGGGGAGTACGCGTGGGCGTGCGGCATGAACATGCTGCACGGGACGCTCATCGCGGAGGCACCCGAGGGCGACGAGTCCGGCAGCACGCTCGACAAGGCGCAGCATTCAGAGACGCGCCTGACCTCTCCCGAGCAGGGCGGCGACGACGTGGTCGAGGCGGCGCGCGGGGTGAACACCGAGAACCGCCAGACGGCTCGCGCGGTGGGCGTCGGGCCAGAGCTCGACGCGGAGGACGCCGAGGCGGAGGCGCACGACGCGGAGGTCCGCGACCTCAAGCGCCGGGTGGCGGTCGGTGCGCTGCTGACGCTGCCGGTCCTCTACGCGGCGATGGTGGAGCACTTCATCGGCGAGCAGTACGTGCCCGACGTCCTGGAGAACCGCTTCGTCCAGCTGCTGCTCACCCTGCCGGTGTTCTTCTGGGTCGGCTGGCCGATCCACAGCATCGGCTGGCGGGCGCTCGCCAACCGCAGCGCCGAGATGAACAGTCTCATCACGCTCGGCACCATCGCCGCCCTGGGCTACAGCCTGGTGGCCACGTTCATCCCGAACGTCCTGCCCGAGCAGGTGCGGGACGTGTACTACGAGGTCGTCTCCTTCATTATCACCGTCATCCTGCTCGGGCGGCTGGTCGAGGCGCGGGCCCGGGCCGGCACCGGCGACGCCATCCGCGCCCTCGTCGAGCTCGCGCCCGCCACCGCGCACGTGCTGCGCGACGGTCAGGAGGTCGAGGTCGGCGTCGACGACGTCCGGGTCGACGACCAGATCCGGGTCCGGCCCGGCGAGAAGATCCCGGTCGACGGCGAGATCGTCGACGGCACCTCCACGATCGATGAGTCCATGGTCACGGGGGAGTCCGTACCCGTGTCGAAGTCGGCCGGCGAGCAGGTCATCGGCGCCACCGTCAACCAGACCGGCGCGTTCACCATGCGCGCCACCAGGGTCGGGTCCGAGACGGCGCTCGCGCAGATCATCAAGCTGGTCCAGGAGGCGCAGAGCTCCAAGGCGCCGATCCAGCGACTGGTCGACGTCGTGGCCTCCTACTTCGTCCCGGCCGCCATCTTCATCGCGATCACCGCTTTCGTGCTGTGGTCCGTGCTCGGCTCGCAGCTCACACTCGCCGTCGTGGCTGCCGTGACCGTACTGGTGATCGCCTGCCCGTGCGCCCTCGGTCTCGCCACGCCTTTGTCGATCATGGTCGGCACCGGGAAGGGCGCGCAGAACGGCGTGCTGGTCAAGGACGCCGAGGCGCTCGAGACCGCTCACAAGCTCGACACGGTCGTGCTCGACAAGACCGGCACGATCACCCGCGGCAAGCCCTCGCTGACCGACATCGTCCCGGTCGGCGGCCAGGACGAGATGGAGCTGCTGCGACTGGTCGCCTCGGCCGAGGTCGACAGCGAGCACCCGCTGGCAGCGGCGATCGTCGGCGGCGCGAAGGAGCGGGGGCTCGACCTGGCCCGGGTCACGACGTTCGACTCCGTGACCGGCAAGGGGATCCGAGCCGCCGTTGAAGGGCGCGAGTTGCTCATCGGCAACGCCCGGCTCCTGCGTGACGCCGACATCGCCACCGGCGAGCTCGAGCAGCATGCCGACCGGCTCGCCGACGACGGCAAGACGCCGATGTATGTCGCGATCGACGGCCGCGCCGCCGGCTTGGTGGCCGTGGCGGACACCATCAAGCCCGACAGCGTGGCGGCCATCCGGGCGCTGCGCGACCTGGGGCTCGAAGTCGCGATGATCACCGGTGACAACGAGCGCACAGCCAACGCGGTCGCCCGGCAGGTAGGCATCGACCGGGTTCTCGCCGACGTGCTACCCGATCAGAAGGCCGCCGAGGTCCGGGCGCTGCAGGACGAGGGCAAGCTCGTCGGGATGGTCGGCGACGGCATCAACGACAACCCGGCCCTCGCGCAGGCCGACGTCGGCATCGCGATCGGGACCGGCACCGACGTCGCGATCGAGGCGGCCGACGTCACCCTGATGTCCGGCGAGCTCAAGGGCCTGGTGACCGCGATCGCGCTGTCCAAGGCGACGATGCGCAACATCAAGCAGAACCTCGTCCTGGCATTCGGCTACAACGCCGCCGCGATCCCCGTCGCGGCCGGCGTGCTGTACCCCTTCACCGGGGTCCTGCTGTCACCACTGATCGCGGCCGCTGCCATGGCGTTGTCCAGCATCAGCGTGGTCCTCAACTCGACCCGGCTCAATGCGTTCACGGCCCCGCAGTTGCCCGGCGCCGAGCGCTACCCGTCCGAGCAGCCGGAGTCGATGGACGCGGCGGCGAACAGCGGCGGTGCACGGTGAGCGCATCGATGCCATCGGGTGTGCTGGCCCGGGCGCAGCGGGTCGTGCAGAACAGCCGCGCCATCCCGAACGCCGCCCACCGCACCTTCGGCCGGTTCAGCGAGGTCGGGACGGAGCCGTTCCTCGCGCCGGGCGAGGTCGCGTGGACGGCCCTGCTCGAGCAGCACTACCCGGCCATTCGCGCAGAGGCCGAGCGGGTCCTGCAGGTACGCGACGCGCTGCCGAACTTCCAGGACATCGCCCCCGACCAGATCAACCTGTCCGACGACGACCGGTGGAAGACGTTCTGGTTCGTCGGCTACGACGTCTGGGACGACCCCAACTGCCTGCGCTGCACGGCCACCGCTGCCGTCCTGCGCGCCATCCCCGGCGTCATCACCGGCTTCTTCTCGATCCTCGGGCCGGGCAAGCGTCTGCCGCCGCACTACGGCCCGTACCGGGGCGTGCTGCGTCATCACCTGGCGCTGATCGTCCCCGAACCCGGCGAGAAGTGCGGCATCCGCGTCGGCGACCAGACCCGGCACTGGACCGAGGGGCGATCGCTGGTCTTCGACGACACCTACGAGCACGAGGCCTGGAACGACACCGGCGGCGAGCGGGTCGTGCTGTTCCTCGACATCAAGCGGCCGTTGCGGCCTCCGATGAACCGCATCAACGACGGCATCATCAAGGCCGTCTCGAAGTCGCCGTTCATCAAGAGCGCCCGTGCCCAGCATGTCGCCCGCGAGGAGCGGTTCACCGCCGCCTGGAACGCCGTCGTCGGCGCGCCAGGCAGCGCGCCGGTCAGCAAGCATGGTTAGCGCAGCTCAGCACGGGCGCCCATCCTGCGGGCTGATGCGCTCTCACCCGGACCGACACACCTCTGCGGTAGGTGTGCGGCGGCACACGAGGAGGAGGTGAACGGGAGCCGAGGCAGGCCAGGCCTACGGGCGGCCGGGCGCGAGTACGTCGACGAGGTCCTCGACGACCGGCTACCGGGGCTCGCTGCAGAGACCGCGTTCTTCGTCGTCCTCAGCATGTTCCCCGCGCTGCTGGTGGGCGGGAGCCTGCTCGGGCTGCTCGAGGCGCTGGTCGGCAACGGCGTGGCGGAGCAGGCGCGCGACCGTGTGCTCGACCTGCTGTCGCTGGTGCTGACGGACGAGGCCTCAGGCGTGTTGGAGTCGGTCCGCTCGCTGTTCGAGGAGTCCCGCGGCGGCTTGCTGACGTTCGCCACTGCCGGTGCACTGGTCTCGCTGTCGGGAGCGTTCGCCGTCGCCATCAACGCCCTCAACCTCGCGCACGACGTCGCCGAGATGCGCAGCTGGCTGCGGCGGCGGCTGCTCGGACTCGTGATGGCGATCGGCACGCTGCTGCTCGGTGTCCTCGGGTTGGGCGTCCTCGTCGTCGGTCCGCTGTTCGGCCGCGGCGAACAGCTCGCCGAGCTGGTCGGGCTCGGCTCGGCCTTCACCTTCGTGTGGAACGGCATGCGCCTGCCGGCCATGGCTCTGCTGCTGCTCGCCTGGGCAACGATCCTGCTGCGGACGGCGCCGAGTCGGCGCGTGCGGTGGCGAGACGCCCTGCCCGGCGCGCTGCTGGCGGGTGCGCTGTGGGGTCTGGCAACGGTCGGCTTCCGGATCTACCTGGGCTTCGCGGCCGAGAGCAACCGGGTCCTCGGCGCCTTCGGCGGCGGGGCCATCGTCATGACGTGGACCTACCTGTTGAGTCTCGGGTTGCTGCTCGGCGGCGAACTCAACGCGGTGCTGGTGCAGCGCCGGGAGGTGTCGGGCACGGAGGGGCAGCAGCTGACGCTGTTCGACGCGGGCAGACGAGGTCACTGACGGGACGAGCCACACGTACGCGTCCGGGACCGACCTGGCACCTCCGTTCCTGGCACCTCTCTCGCCGGCACCTGCCTTTCCTGGCAGGCGACGGAGAGCCGCCGGCCGCCGGTCCTGCTACTACACTTTCTCGTAGGAGGTGGAGCATGCGTCCGTTCGGACAGCTGGAAGCCGCGGTGATGGAGTGCCTGTGGGCGCGCAACGAGCCCGCCAGTGTCCGCGACGTGCTCGGAGAGCTGGAGACGGGCAAGCAGCTGGCGTACACCACTGTCATGACGGTGCTGGACAACCTGCACCGCAAGGGCGTCGTGACCCGGGAGATGAGCGGTCGGGCGTGGATGTACCAGCCGTCCTGGGACCGTGAGGAGCACGCTGCGATGCTGCTGCGCGAGGTGCTCGGAAGGTCCTCCGACCGCCAAGCCGTGCTGATGCACTTCGTCTCCGAGCTCGAGCCCGACGCCGTCGCCGAGTTGACAGCAGCAGTGAAGGCCGCGAGGAAGCGCCCGCGCTCGTGACGGCGCTGTCGCTGCTGGGTCTTGCTGTCGTACTCATGCTCGGCGGTGCCCAGCTGCGGCGGGTTCGCCTGTTCGATGCGCTTCCGCGGGTGGGGGTGCTCGCGTGGCAGGTGCTGTCCCTGGCTGCGCTGGCGAGCGTCGCGTTGGCAGGAGCCACCCTGATCGTGCCGAGCAGCGATCTCGGGCATGGCCTTGCCACCTTCCTGCGCGCATGCATCTACACCGTCCAGGCCGCTTACAGCGCGCCGACGCAGTTCCCGGCGGTGACTGCCGGAGTCCTGCTCGCCGCCGCGTCGACCCTGTGGCCGGCCGGGTGGGTCAGCGCTCACCTCATGGCGGCATACCGGGAGCGCCGCCGGAGCCGGGATGCCCTGGCTCTGGTGTCACGCGACGACGCGGTGCTGGGCGCGACGCTCGTCGACGCAGACGTCGCTGCGGCGTACTGCCTGCCCGGCCGGCACGGCCGGATCGTCCTGACCACTGCCGCTGTCGCTGCGCTGGACGAGGACGAGCTCGCCGCGGTGATCGCTCACGAGCGGGCTCACCTGCGCGAACGGCACCACCTGGTGGTGGGCGCCGCGAGCGGCGTCGTGCGCGCCTTCCCGGGCGTTCCGCTGTTCGCCACTGCTGCATCGGAGATCGCACGCCTGGTCGAGCTCTGTGCCGACGACGCCGCCGCCCGCGACACCGATCAGATCAGCGTGGCTGCCGCGCTGGTGACACTCGCGGGGATGCGCGCGCCGCGCGCAGCGCTTGCCGCCGCCGACCGCGGCGGAGCGGCCAGGGTGAGCCGGTTGCTCGGTCCGGTGGCACCCGTCGGCATTGCGCGGCCGATCGCCGCGCTCTGCGGGCTCACCGTGGTCCTGCTGGCTCCCGCGGTACTGGCTGCCTATCCCGCCCTGGCCGCCGCAGGAGCAGACGTCTGCACGGTCCCGTCGATCAGCGCGTGATCTGCCGGCGACCGGAGCGGCTGGGCCGACAGGCCGATCACCCGGAGATCGCACGTCGCGGCAGGTCTGGTGCCGGTTGCGGAACACGGTGCACAACCGCTTCGTTCTACTATCTTGGATCGTTTTTCTCAGCAGAGCCAGGAGACTCATGAACTCGCGCAGCACGAAGCCGCGGCAGAACAACGCCAAGAGCCGGACAGGAGGCGCCGCCAGGGGCGGAAGCAGCGCCGCGATCGGCGTCAGCGTCGTGGTGGCGGTTCTCGCGATCGGCGTCCTCTTCTTCCTCGCGCGTGGGGACAGCGACACTGATACCGCCGCCCCCGCGGGGATGGCGCACGTGCACGGTCTGGCCGTCGATCCCGCGAACGGTGAGCTGCTCGCTGGGACGCACTTCGGTGCGTTCCGCATCGCCGAGGACGGCAGCGTCGAGCAGTTCGGCCCGACGCAGGACTTCATGGGCTTCAGCGTCGCGGGCCCCGGCCACTATCTCGCCAGTGGGCACCCCGGCGCCGGTCAGGGCGGTCCCGGAAACCTCGGCCTCATCGAGAGCACCGACGGCGGCCAGACCTGGGAGACCGTCTCGCTCGAGGGCAAGGCGGACTTCCACACGCTCGAGGCGCGACACGGGAGGGTGTACGGGCACTCCGGCGGACAACTGATGGTGTCCGAGGACAAGAAGACCTGGGACGAGCGGGCCAGCATCCCGCTGGCCGACCTGGCGGTCAGCCCGGACGACGCGGACACCATCCTGGTGACCACTCAGCAGGGGCTCGGAGCCAGCAACGACGGTGGGCGCAGCTTCCAGGTGGTCCCCGACACGCCGATCCTGGCCCTGCTCGCCTGGACGGAGGACGGGATGCTCGTCGGGGTCGACCCGAACGGCGGCGTGCAGGTCAGCGCCGATGGCGGCAGGACCTGGGATCTGCGGGGCACCGCCGGAGGGCAGCCCGCGGCGGTCACTGCGGACGGCGACGACGTGTTCGTCGCGACGCGGGACGGCAGGGTCGTCGAGTCGAACGACGCTGGAAGGACCTTCGGCGTGCGTTACCAGGAAGCGTGACCAGGCTGGCCTGACCTCTACTACCGGACGTCGTACTGTGCTCGTACGAACGGCCTGACCCGCGAGCCCGGTGCAGCGGCATGTCTCCACAGGCGCCGACGAGGGAGCTATGGGTGCCGTCTGCTGATCGTCGTCGATCCGGTGATCATGCGGTAGGTGCCGCGCCGGGCGCTGTGCCGACCCCGCGTGCGCGGACCTCTGATTCAGCCCAGTCCGAGCAGGGCTGCCATCAGCGCGGCGACGGCCAGCAACACCCCGATGATGGCGAAGACGGTCTGCCGGACCTGCAGCGTGATCGCGGTGGTGATCTCGCCGCGGAACGCCGCGGTGATCTCCGCGGTCTGGCGGGCGAACCGCTCCTCGAGCTGCGCGAACTGTTCGTCGACCCGCGCGAACTGTTCGTCGACCCGCGCGAACTGCCCGTCGACGCGCTGCTCGAAGTGCACCAACCGGTCGTCCGTCCGGTCGAGGCGGTGCGTGAGCCGTTGTTCCGTGGCAGCCAGCTCGTGTCGGGTGGTGGTGGCCAGCTCGTCGAGGTCACGTCGGGTGGCCAGCTCTGACCAGCCGGTCGGCGGGAGGTGGTCCATGAGCACGTCGCCCTGTCCCACGCCCAGCACCTCCTCGAGACGGTCGTGCAGCATTCGTCGGGCCCGTTCGTCCACCGCCATGGTCGCACCTCCACGATGATCGGACCACCGGCTGTCGCTCTGCTGCCGTCCCGGCGAAGGAATGTGGAGGCTCGGGTGGCTGTCCACAGCGCGCAGCGCCGTCTGGGCCGGGATGATCCCTAGCCGTGCGAGCTCTGGCTGCCGTACGAGTCTGGCGCTGAGACCCAGCTTGGCTGCTGGACGCCGGCTGCGGCACGACCCCGGACCGGGCGGCCACACCGGACACTCACCGCGACACCGACCACCTGTGCAGGCGCCGTCCACCTGTGCAGGCGGCACCGGGACGGGGCGTCACGAATGGCCGTGACTCTGTGTGCGTCCCCGTGACGGCCCTGGCCGCCGTTCAGCCGACCGGCTCGCGGCGGCCGCCCGCCGGCCCGGGACCTCCAGCGGCTCCGGGATTCTCGGTGACGGCTCCACCCACAGGGCGCGGGCCAGCCACGACGGCAGCCACCAGTTCCACTCACCGAGCAGCGAGACCAGCGCCGGCACCAGCAGCGCCCGCACGATGGTCGCGTCGATGAGGATGCCGACGCCCAGCGCGGTGGCCAGGATCTTGATGTCGGTCCCGGGCGCCGAGGCCAGCGCCGTGAAGGCCAGGAACAGGATCAGCGCGGCGCAGGTGACCAGCCGGCCGGTCCGGCCCAGTCCCTCGACGACAGCGGTCCTGGTCGACCCGCTGCGGTCGTACTCCTCCCGCATGCGCGAGAGGATGAAGACCTCGTAGTCCATCGACAGGCCGAACAGGAAGGCGAAGATCAGCACCGGCAGCCAGAAGGTCACCGCCCCCGTCTCGGCGATGCCGAACACCTGCTCCGAGCCGAGGCCCTCCTGCCAGAACAGCACGACGAAGCCGAAGGTGGCCGCGACCGACACGACGTTCAGCAGGACCGCCTTGAGTGGCAGCAGCAGCGAGCGGAAGGCGCGCACCAGCAGCAGGAACGTCGTCAGCGCAATGAGCGCCATGACCAGCGGGAAGCGGGCGAAGACGGCGTCGTTGTAGTCGAGGACGGTCGCGCCCGGACCGGCCACGCCGACCACGCCCGGTACCGGGGCGATCGCGTCCCGGATCCGCTCGACGACACCGGCCCGCTGCAGGTCGACGAGTTCCTCGTCGGGCACCACGTGCACCACGGAACTGTCCGGCAGCCGCCACCCGTCCGGGGCCACCGCGAACGCGACGCCGTCGACGCCGTTCAGCAGCCGGACCACCTCCTGGGCTCCGGCCCCCGTGTCGTCGCCGCGTAGGAGCACCTCGAGCGGGGTGACGACCCCGCGCGGCACCCCGCCGTCGTGCAGGTCGGCAAGTGTCTCGACCGCCGGGCCGCGGGTGGCCAGCGACTCGGTGCGCGGCTGGCCGACCGTGATGCCGAACACGGGCGCCACAAGAGCCCCGAGCAGCGCGGTGCCGACTGCGGCGGCCAGCCAGCGACGGCGGGTGATGCCACGGGCCCAGGCCGTCCAGCCCCGGGAGGCGGAGTTCTCGTGCCTGATCCGTGGCCAGTCGACCCGCGGCCCGACGCCGGCGAGCACGGCCGGCAGCAGGGTGAGCACGACGGCCGCACTGACGACGGGGATGAGCATGCCGCCGAACCCCATGCTGCGCAGGAACGGCACCGGCACGACGACGAGGGCGACCAGCGAGATGGCGACGGTGCCTGCCGAGGCGAGCACGGCGTGGCCGGCCGTGCGCATCGACTCGACGACCGCCGCATCGTTGCCGGCCCCGTGCTCGCGCTCCTCCCGCCACCGGGTGACGACGAGCAGCGAGTAGTCGATCGCCAGCCCCAGACCCACCAGCGCGACGAGGAACTGCACGACGAAGCTGACATCGGTGAGATAGCTGAGGGCGAGCACGCACAGGAACGTCGACAGGATCGACACCGCCGCGACCAGCAGCGGCACGAGGGCCAGGAACGACGCGAAGACGAACAGCAGCACGACCAGCGCGCCGGCCGCTCCGAGCAGCGTCTCGCTGAGGACACTCGGCGGCTCCGCTTCGGCCCCGCTGCCGGCATTGCCTTCGGACAACTGGAAATAGCCGGTCGTGCGTACGTCGAGGCCGGTGCGCTGCTCCTGCTCGGCGAGGTACGGGGTGAGCGTGCGGAAGGCCGGCTCGAAGGTGAAGCCGGTGAAGCGCTCGTCGACGACCACGCCGTACGCCGTCCGACCGTCCTCGGCACGGAACCGGTCGGCGGCGGCACCGGCGATGCCGCTCCACAGCACGCGGTACTGCGGGAACTGCGCATCGATGCCGCGGAAGACGGCGTCGACCTGCTCCCGGTGGTCGGCGACGGTGCTGCCGCCGGGAGCCGTCACCACGACCAGCGTGGTGCCCTCGTCCGGGCCGTTGCCGTAGATCTCGAGCAGCTGCTTCTCGGTCTCGTACCCCTGCTGGCCGGGCAGGGAGAAGTCGAACGTCAGCCGCTCGGTGGTGGCGCCGGCGGTCGCGGCGCCGGCCAGCAGGGCCAGCAGCCAGCAGACGGTGACGAGTGTCTTGTGGCGCAGGACGAATTCGGCAAGACGCACCACGGCGGATCCTCCATGACGCAAGCGGTCTGACCGGGGCAGGATGCCGATATCCGGCTGCGTTGTCTCTGCGGAGGTCACCCGGAAACGGGCGGGGGACAACCCCCGGCTGCGTCGGGGTGGCAGCCTGGTTCCGCCTGGACCCGTCAGCGCCTAGCGTCCGCCTCGTGCCCTCACCCACCGATCTGCTCCGCGCCCCCGGGAGCGCAGCGGCGTGGACGGCGACGGTGCACGTCGTGCTCGGCCTGCCGTGGGCACTGCTGAGTGCCCCCGTGCTGCTGGTCCTGCTGGCGCTGACGGTCGGGCTGCTCCCGCTCGCGCTGCTCGGGCTGCTTCCGCTGTGGTGCGCGCTGCGGGTGGCGTGGCTGGTCGCGGCCGGCGACGTGCTCCGTGCCCGGCTGGTCCTGCGTGAGGTGATCGAGCCGGCCCCACGGCAGCCGCGCGGGCGCCTGCTGCCCGATCTGCGCAGTGCCGCCGCCTGGCGGGCGCTGTGCTACGCGCTGCTGCTGCTGCCGACGAACGTCCTGTCGGCCGCCGTCGTGGTGGGCGCCTGGTCGGTCGGGCTGACGTTGACGGCACTTCCTGCGTACGCCGCGCTGCTCCCGCCGGACGACACGCTCCGGCTCGGCGGTGCGCCGTCGGTGGCCCTCGCCACGCTGGTCGGCATCGCGATCCTGCTGGCCGCACCGTGGCTCGCCCGCGGCACCGCCTGCCTGCAGGTCGCCCTGCTGCGCGCGCTGACCGGACGGCCGGACCGGCAGCAGCTGACCGCCAGGGTGGAGGACCTCGAGGTCAGCCGCGCCGGTGTCCTCGACGCGGCCGACGCCGAACGGCGACGGATCGAGCGGGACCTGCACGACGGTGCGCAGCCCCGGCTGGTGCGGGTGGCGCTGGACCTGGGCATGGCGCGGGCCAAGCTGGACGACGACCCGGCGGCGGTCCGGGCGCTGCTGGACTCGGCGCACGAGGAGGCCAAGCACGCGCTGGCCGACCTGCGCGACCTGGTTCGCGGCATCCATCCCAGCGTGCTGACCGACCGGGGGCTGGGGGCCGCTCTTCCACCGTTGGCCGCGCGACTGCCGGTGGACGTCGACCTGCGTGTGGAGGTCCCTGCGCGGCCGCCGCGCGCCGTCGAGGCGGCGGCGTACTTCGTGGTGTCCGAAGCGCTGACGAACGCGGTCAAGCACGGCGGTGGCTCGGCGGTGCGGGTCGACGTCCAGCGGGACGGGCCGAGCCTTCGGGTGCTGGTCGCCGACGACGGACCGGGCGGAGCGGTGCTGCACCCGGACGGCGGACTGGCCGGTCTGCAACGACGCGTGGCGGCGGTCGACGGCGTGCTGCGCGTCGACAGCCCGCCGGGCTCCGGCACCCGGATCGAGGCGGTGCTCCCGTGCGGATCGTGATCGCGGAGGATTCGGTGCTGCTGCGTGAGGGGCTGGTGCACCTGCTCGCCGACGCGCGTATGGAGGTCGTCGCCGCCGTGCCGGACGCCGAGGCGCTGCTGCGTGCCGTGGACCAGCACGCGCCGGACGCGGCGGTGGTCGACGTGCGGATGCCGCCGACCTGGACCGACGAGGGGGTACGGGCAGCGGTCGCCCTGCGCAGCAACACGCCGCCGCTGCCGGTCCTGCTGCTGAGCCAGTACGTCGAGGAGCACTACGCCGCCGACCTGATCGCGTCGGACACCCGCGGGGTGGGCTACCTGCTCAAGGACCGGGTGGCCGACGTCGGCGGCTTCGTGGCGGCGCTGCGCCGAGTGGCCGCGGGGGGCACCGCGCTGGACCCGGAGGTCGTCTCCCAGCTGCTCCTGCGCGGCCGTCGCGAGAACCCGCTCGGACAGCTCACGCCACGGGAGCACGACGTCCTGCGGCTGATGGCGGAGGGCCGCAGCAACAGCGGCATCGCGGAGGCACTCGTCGTCACTCCCGGGGCGGTTGAGAAGCACGTGGCGGGGATCTTCGGCAAGCTGCGGCTGGCTCCGGCCGACACCGACCACCGCCGGGTGCTCGCGGTGCTGCGCTGGCTGGGAGCTGCCACATGACCGGTCGCGGTGGGCTGCTGGCCCTGGGCTCGGTGCTGACGGCGCTGCTGCTGACGGCCGGGATCACCGGCACGGCCGCCCTCGTCGCTCGGCAGGAGGCGGTGGAGCACCGGGTCGTCGTGGCGACCGCCGAGGTCGGGATCCGCAGTGCCGGACGCGTCGTCGTGCGGGGCGCCGACCGGACCGACCTGCGGATCACCTCCCGGCTGCGCTGGGCATTCGGCCGTCCGGCGGTCGAGGTCGTCAGTGGCGGCGGGCGTACCGACCTCCGTACCCGCTGTCCCGCAGGGCACCTGTTGCAGTGCCGGGTCGAGCTGCTCGTGGAGGTGCCGCGCGGGACGTCGGTGCAGATCCGCGGGGGCGGGGTCGACGTCACCGACCTGGACGGCCCGCTCGAGGTGGCGTCGCATGGGGCAGCGGTCGACGTCCGCGACGCGCACGACGTGCGGATCTCCGCGTCCGGCGGACAAGTGCGGGTCACCAGGATCTCCGGTCGCGTCGAGGTCGAGCTCCGCGGGGGCAGCCTGCGTGCAGAACAGCTGACCGCACAGCAAATCTCGGTCGACTCCCGAGGCGGCCGGGTCCGGGTGGACGTCGCCAGCCCGCCCCGCAGGGTGGAGATCGAGGCGCGGGGCGGCGGCGTCGACGTGCTGCTCCCCCGGGTCGAGGGTGGCTACGACGTGCAGTCCTCGGTCGTCGGCGGACAAAGCCGGGTGGAGGTCGACAGCAGGCCCGGCTCCGGACGGGTCGTGCGCCTCGACAGCCACGGCGGCCGGGTCCGCGTCGCCTACCGGTGAGATCCCTCAGCCCGACCGCAGCTCGAACCACACCGTCTTGCCGTAGCGCTCGTCGCGCACGCCCCAGCGGGCGGCCAGCTCGTCGAGAATGCGCACGCCCCGACCGTCCAGCGCATCGGCGTCCTCACCGGGCAGTTGCGGGTGGCGGGAATTCTCGTCCGCGACCTCGATCCGCAAGCGGCCCTGCCCGGCGAGCACGCGCAGCCGGACCTCGCTGCGCCCATGGATGATCGCGTTGGTCACGACCTCGCTGGTGAGCAGGACGAGGTCCTCGGCGGTTCCGGGGTCCACCACCAGCTGCCGGCACCGCGCCAGGACGAAGCGCCGGGCCGAGTGCACCGAACCAGGCACCGGTGGCAGGACCAGCTCGGCGCCGTCGCGGTCCGCCCCGCCGGCGCTCACGCCGGCTCCGGTGCAGGCGCCGGGTGGACCCGTAGGGCGAGCAGCGCGATGTCATCCTCGGCCGGCGACCCGAGCCGCTCGAGCAGGGCGTCGCACAACGCCTCGAGCTCCTCGCCCGCGAGCTCCTGGACCACCTCCGCCAGCTGGTGCACACCCTCGTCGAGGTCGGTGTGGCGACGCTCCACGAGGCCGTCGGTGTAGATCAGCACGGTCGCACCCGGCTCGATGTCACGCTGGTGGTCGCGCCGCACGGTGTCGGCGTCCAGGCCGAGCAGCAGGTCGGCCGGGGTACGCAGGACGTGCACGGCGCCGTCGGGCTGCACCAGGAGTGGGGGCGGGTGGCCGGCGTTGGACCAGCGGAGCACCCGCCGTGGACCGTCGCCTTCGATCCGCGCCAGCACCGCCGTGGCCAGCGAGTCGACCGCCAGGTCGCGCAGCGCACGGTCCAGCGCGGACAGGACCGCCGCCGGAGGCTTGCCGATGGTGTAGGCGATGCCCCGGAGCAGGTTGCGGATCTGGCCCATGGCGGCGGCCGCGTCCCGGTCGTGCCCGGCCACGTCGCCGACGACCACCGAGGTGGACCCGTCGGAGGTGACGAACGCGTCGTACCAGTCGCCGCCGATCTGCGCGTCCCGCACGGCCGGGCGGTAGCGGACCGCGATCTGCAGCTGGGGCGGTTGCGGCGGTTCGGTGAGCAGGCTGCGCTGCAGCGTCTCCGACATCCGCCGGGTGGCGGCGGCGGCGCTGCGCTCGGCCGAGCGGGTCTGGATGCGCTCCAGGCCCTGCGCGCACTGCGCCCCGAGCGCCTCCAGCACCTCCAGCTCCTCGGGCGGGAACGTCCGCGGCTCCCGCCAGCCGACGCTGAGCGAGCCGAGCAGCCGGTCCTCGCTGCGCAGTGGCAGGCAGGCCCAGGCCTGACAGCTGGTGGCCTCCAGGACCTCCGGCGTGCCCGGGCCCCAGGCGAGCAGCGCCTCGGCGTCCGGCAGCAGGATCCGCTCCCCGGTCGCGGCGGCGACCGAGACGGGCAGCGGGCCGTCCAGTGGCAGCTCCGCGTAGTCGACCTGCGTCCGGACGCCGAGCGAGGCGGTGATGGCCAGCTGCAGGACGTCGCCTACGCGTACGGCGACGGCACCGCCGTCGGCGCCCAGGGCGACCAGACCACGCTCGACGATCACCGTCGCCAGGTCCTCCACGGTCTGTGCCGTGCTGAGCTGGACCGCCACCTCTGCCAGGCTGGCGATTCGCCGGCTGGCGATCTCGCGGGCCCGCACGGCGGCGGACAGCTCCTGCCCGCGCGCGAACAGGTGGGTCTCGATCTCCTCGACCTTGCGTCGCCAGGCCTCCCCGCGTTCGCGCTCGGCCGCACCGCGCTCGCGCTCGCGGATGTAGTCGGTGACGTCCTCGGCCCGCTGCACCACCAGGACGGTGCGGCCCTGCTCGTCCAGCACCGGAACGCTGATCAGCGACCAGAAGCGCTCGACGAACTCACCGGTCCCGGTGTCCGGGATGTCGTACTTCTGGATGGGCATGGTGTCCGGCCGACCGGTGTCGCGGGCCCGCTCGAAGGAGACCTGGACCCGCGAGACCCCGCTGTCGTCCAGGGCGTCCGGCCTCGGCGGGAAGGCCTCGAAGACCGGGCGGCCGACGAGGTCCTCGCGGGTGCGCCCGACGGCGGCGAGATAGGCGTCGTTGGCCTCGGCGATGACCAGGTCGGGCGTCAGGACGAGATACGGCGTGGGAAGGGCGGCGAACAGCGCTGCGTAGTCCACGCCCCGTCCTTCCCGCCTCCGGCGCACGGACCGGCCCAGCGGGCACGTCCCTGTTCGCGCCCCCGCCAGCATTGCACCGCGGGGACCGGCGCGGGCCGCCGGGGGACGGTGCGCAAGGCTGGGGAGCTGATCACGCGAGCTGATGTACGAAAGGAACCTATGGCGACGGCGAACGAGCCGGCGAGCTTCGCCGACCTGGCGCTGCGCGCCGAGCTGCTCGCCGCACTGACCGCGCTGGGTTACGAGGAGCCGACGCCGATTCAGCGGGAGGCGATCCCGCCGCTGCTCGAGGGGCGTGACCTGCTGGGTCAGGCCGCCACCGGTACCGGCAAGACCGCGGCGTTCGCTCTGCCGCTGCTCCAGCGACTGGAGCGGCGTGGCGGACGCGGCGGCGGCGCGCCGGTCTCCCTGGTGCTCGCTCCGACCCGTGAGCTGGCGATGCAGGTCAGCGAGGCCGTCCATCGCTACGGCAGGGACCTTTTCGGGCCGGGTGCCGGGGCCCGGGTGCTGCCTGTGTACGGCGGCCAGCCGATCGGCCGGCAGCTTCGCGAGCTCGAGCGAGGCGTCGACATCGTGGTCGGCACCCCCGGCCGGGTGACCGACCACATCACCCGCGGCACCCTCGACCTGTCCGAGCTGCTCACCGTGGTGCTCGACGAGGCGGACGAGATGCTGGACATGGGCTTCGCCGACGACATCGAGGCGATCCTGGAGGACACCCCTGCCGGCCGCCAGACGGTGTTGTTCTCGGCCACCATGCCGTCGCGCGTCGACCGGATCGCCCGACGCCACCTTCGCGACCCGGTGCGCATCGAGATCCACCGCGAGCAGGCGCAGGCGGGGGAGGCGCCCAAGGTGCGGCAGAGCGCGTACGTCGTCGCGCGCCCGCACAAGCCGGCTGCCCTCGGCCGGGTGCTGGACGTCGAGTCGCCCGAGGCCGCGATCGTCTTCTGCCGTACGAGGGAGGAGGTCGACGCGCTGACGGAGACGCTCAACGGCCGGGGCTACCGCGCGGAGGCGCTGCACGGGGGACTCGGCCAGGAGCAGCGCGACAAGGTCATGGGCCGGCTACGCAGCCGCACCGCCGACCTGCTGATCGCCACCGACGTCGCTGCCCGCGGGCTGGACGTCGAGCACCTGACGCACGTCGTGAACTACAACGTGCCGTCGACCCCGGAGGCGTATGTCCACCGCATCGGCCGGGTCGGCCGGGCGGGGCGGGAGGGCATGGCCATCACGCTGGCCGAACCGCGCGAGCACCGGATGCTCAAGACGATCGAGCGGGTCACCGGACAGCGGATCGTGGTCGAGAAGGTGCCGACGGTCGCCGACCTGCGCGCGCGCCGGCTGGAGCTCACCCGGGCGGCGCTGCACGAGGCTTTGATCGAGGACGACCTGGACGGTTACTCGGTCGTGCTGGACGCCCTGACCGACGAGTTCGACGTGGTGCAGGTGGCGCTGGCGGCGGTCAAGCTGGCGCACGAGACGACGACGGGACCTGCCGGCGAGGACGACGAGGACATCCCGGCGGTGGCGCCGCGACCGGCCCCAGCGGCGTCACCGGGCCCGGTCGCAGGTCGCGGACGCCCCGCTGCGGAGCGCCCCGTGCGCAAGGCCCGGACCGACAACACCCGGCTGTTCGTCGGGCTCGGCCGCGCGGCGGGTGTGCGGCCGCAGGACCTGGTCGGTGCGATCACCGGCGAGTCCAGCCTGAGCGGCCGGGACATCGGCGCCATCGAGATCGCGGACCGCTTCTCCCTGGTGGAGATCCCCGAGGCCGCCGCGGGCGAGGTCGTCCAGGCGCTGCGCGCGACGCAGATCAAGGGCCGCAAGGCGACGGTGCGCCTGGACCGCGGCCGGGGCCCGGGCTGAGACGGCTACCGTGCTCCGGTGACCTCTCTCTCGTACTGTGCCCCCTGCATCGCCGACCTCGCCCTGGTTCGCGAGGCCGCCACCTCCGTGGCGGGCACCGCGGCCTGCATGGCCCACGCCGTCCTGCTGACCCACTCCTCGGACGACCCGGGTCGACGCCGCCAGCGCCTGGACGCCCTGCGCGACCTGGCGCACAGCAAGGCCGAGAATGCCGATCCGGCCGAGCAGGCCAAGATGGAACTGCTCGTCCAGGAGTACGGGCTGGCCGGCGCCATGGACATGGGCGGGCCGGGCCGGCGTGCGCCGCAGGTCGCGTCGCGGCAAGGTGCGCCCAGCGCGCCGGGCGAGGGCCGCAAGTCCCGCCGTGGGCGCCCCCGTCCGGACTCCCGGCCGGCGGGTGAGCCCGGCGAGCGGCAGGCCGGCGGTCGCGGTCAGCGGCGACCGGGCCAGGGGGAGAGTGCGCCCGTCACGGCGGCGCCCGGCCCGGCCGGTGAGGACGTCCCGGTCGGGGCCGTCGTGCCGGCCGCGGGCGGGAGCGACGTCTCGGGTTCCACTCCAGCCACGCCCGCACCGGAACAGGCCGCACCCGCGCCGGCCGCACCAGAGCAGGTCACGCCGGCCGCGCCCCAGCCGGCACCGGGGCAGGTCGCTGCGCCGGAGCCGGCTGCGGCACCCGCGTCGGCTCCGGACGACTCGGTGTCGGCTCCGGAGAACTAGGACTGGTGCACCCGACCGGGGGAATCGTCCGGCCGATCGTGCGGTTGACTGTCAGTGCCGACCCGATACATGGCCCCCGGTCCCAACACAGTCGCCAAGAGCGACACACCGCCGTGAGGCGACCTGACGGGAAGGCGCAAGGCAGCCGCTCCGGGCGACCGGGGCGGCTGACTTGTTCTCCAGGGACCCGCCCGGGCCCCCGCCCGCCCGGACACGAGCCCGCCCGGACCCAGCCAGTCGAGGAGTCGCGTGACCAGCGAGCGTCCACCCCGCTGCCGGCCTCTGCCGTCGCACCTCGTCGAGGCGGTGGCCGCGGCCGAACCGACCGCCAGCCATCCCGAGGTGCTCGACCGGCTTGAGGCGGCACTGGCCGCTCTGCCGCCCGCCGAGCGGGCCGCGGTCGTCGCCGCACACGGCTACGCCGAGGGCCCGGTCGGTGCCGCGATGGAGCTCGAGGTCGAGCCGGGCGAAGCCGACGCGCTGGCCCGCAACGGCCTGCAGCTACTGCGCGCCGCGCTGGCCGACCTGGAGTGCTAGTGCTCCGTAGCACGAGGTGGGGCGGGGGCCTGTCGACGGCTGTCAAGGACACCGGCTGCCAACGGCCCGGCCGACCAGAGCCACTCGCGCGTCGATGTGCGCCGCACGGGGGTGTACACCACAGGTCAACATTTCTGGATTCTTGACCTGTGCTGCAACACCCCCGACAGCACACATGTCTCCGGAGCGGCATCTG